>JBEHWP010000980.1:0-2371 GCA_040217665.1 Vulcanimicrobiota bacterium | reverse complement strand
GGCGACAGTGCCTGTATTTCAATATTATGTTCCGGGCAATAAGGTGTTCCTGTTCTTGCAATGAGAAGTCTTAAATAATCATAAATTTCCGTTACAGTTCCCACAGTACTTCTCGGATTCTTGCTTGTCGTCTTCTGATCTATCGAAATGGCAGGACTCAGACCTTCAATGGAATCCACATCAGGTTTCTGCATAAGACCCAGGAACTGTCTTGCATAGGCAGAAAGTGATTCTACATAACGGCGCTGACCTTCCGCATAGATTGTATCGAAGGCAAGTGTAGATTTGCCGCTTCCTGAAAGGCCCGTAATGACAACGAGACTGTCACGGGGCAATTCAAGATTTATATTCCTGAGATTATGTTCCCTCGCACCTTTGATGATTATATTTTTCTGACTATTCCATGGATCTGTTATTTCGTAAGGATAGACAGAACATCGTTCTTCATGGAGTATCATATTATTTTCTTCTTCTAAAACCATTTTCATATAAATTATTTTCTCCTGTTTTATAACTTCATTAAATTATTTAGATAAATACCTGTAGATAAAATTTTATCTAATGCTTGATTTACAGCATTAAAAATGAAAATTCCTATACTTTTAAATTATTGACCTGACCATAAGCATGTAATAAAGGTCTTCCTCCCGTCACGCGTTACGAGAGCAGTTATGTATTATTTATGCTCACCTCAGTAGATTATTATACAGGAAAAATCTGACATCATTATGTCATATATTTTACCGATTATATAAATTTTTTTATATTAATAGCTTAATAAAAAGGAGAAAAATACTTATTTACGAATATTTACTTTCATATTTCTATAATATTCATTTTGCAGACCTGACCATAAGCGTGTAATAAAGTCTTCGATAATGCCACTTCATCTCTTCCTCAGACAGGTTATCTTACTATGGCAGATAAAATTTTCATATCCAGCTATTTAAGTATTTTCCTGAATGTTGCGTCAAGTGTTATAATGATATTCTTCAATGAAAAAAAACTGGAAAAGAATGTTAAGATGGTATACAGTACTGCTTTATGGCTTATTCCTCTGCTGACATTGGTGCTTTATGTGCTTGTTTTCACTCATGTATTATAATATGTAGTGAGTAGTGAGTCGTGAGTGTAAGGAGTCTATTCACGACTCACTTTTTCTCCGTACATCTCCACAAGCTTCCTCCCTTTTTCTTTTAATTCATGTCTTAAACACTCAGGTTCCAGCACTTCCACATCGCCTCCGAAGCTCAATATCATGCCCATCAACCACTCATCATACTGGTGTTCCAGTCTGACCATTATGGTACCGTCTTCCTGTAATTCCATATATTCTCTGCCAAAATAATCTTCTACTCTTACAAGTAATTTTCTCTCGAAACGTAAAAGGAGATTGATCTTTGGTATTTTATCAAACCATACTTCATTCCAGGAAAAATCTTTCGGATCTTTCCTTCTTACAAATGTCTGCTCAAGTAAAATCATATTTTTTATCCTGGAAAGGCGAAAGACACGAAAATCGTTTCTCATCAGACAATATCCGTAAAGATACCATATATATCCTTTTACGATTAAAGCTACTGGCTCTACCTGTCTCTCTGTATTCTCTCCCTTTACATTTGAATAGGAAAAGGAAATAATTTTTTTTTCTTTTATAGCCCTGTCAATAGCTTCAAAAGATTCTTTCCCTGTTTTACATGTATCCCATGGATGAAAATCTATAATAATATGTTCATTTTCTTTATTTAAAACTTCCAGATCTCTGGCAGATATTAAATTTTTAATCTTTTCCAGAAGATAATCAAGTCTTCTGTCATTTAAAGTTCCTTTTATACCTGTAAGTGCCGTAATTATCATATTGAAATCATTTACTGTCAGAATATTTCTGTCTATTTTATAGGTTTCCATGATACCGAATCCTCCGTTACGACCCTGAAAGGATACGACGGGAATACCTGATTGATTGATTGTTTCTATATCGCGATAGATTGTTCTTTCCGTTACTTCGAAATAATCTGCCAGTTCTTTCGCAGTCATTTTTTCCTGGTTAAGGAGCAGCACAATCAAAGCAAGAAGTCTTTCAAGTTTCATAAATCAGTTTATCAACACTATTCCTTCCCTGAAGATACCGTAGAATACATACGAGAATACTAAGTACTGAAAGAAAAACAACTCCGGCAAATTGTTAGAACGATCAATATCCTCTCATCACGCATTACGCATTACGCGTCACGATATAAACTTTAACTATGATGTAGTTATTTCCTGACTGTTCCTAAGTACCGCAACAGGTAAATTGGTACCAAAAAAATATGGAACACGCTCCTGTCCCTGTCCGGGCTCTGGAGGAAAAGATATGCCGTATTAAAAG
>JBEHWP010000979.1:0-2373 GCA_040217665.1 Vulcanimicrobiota bacterium | reverse complement strand
CATTGTATAATTCTCGTAAGAAGGTGTAACAACCTGTCACAAATCACGATTTAGTTAAATTCTAATAAGTTATGAAATACACTTATGCGTTACATGTTATGTATCGTGATTTTTATAAGCAGGTAATAACGTATGTCATCTGGAAAAGTTTTAAATAGTAGATATGAAATTATTAAGTTAATAGCAATAGTAGATTTTATTAATATCTACAGTGCTTTTGACTATAGTACTGAAGAGAAGGTAATAATAAAGGAACTTTCTTATATATTCCTTGATCCTGTAATAAAAGAGGAAGTGGTAGGAGAGTTTAAAAAAGAAAGCAAAATTTATCTTAAGATTATTCATCCCAATCTGGCCCGCTATATAGATTATTTTGAACATATAGGCAAACTGTATATAATTATGGAACATTTTGAAGGGCAGAGTTTTAAAGACCTTGTAGAGGGGTATGGCGGTTTTGTGGAACCGGAAAAGGTAATTTTATGGGGTATAAGCCTTTGCAATTTTTTGTCCTGTCTCCATGAGGCAAAGCCTGCATCGATTATATTCAAAAACCTCTCACCGGATAGTATTTTTCTGAAAAATGACGGAGAATTAAAACTTTTTAATCTGGGTATGCCTCCTATAAATAATGTCTATAAAAGTACGACTAAAAACAGGAGTTTTCACAGTTATTTTTCGTCACCAGATCAGTATAGAGGAAGAGTGGATATTAAATCTGATATTTATTCTCTCGGAGCAAACATGTATTATCTCCTTACCGGTTCTCTGCCTCCGGAGCCTTCAAAGCTTGCCACTACAAGAGAAATTATTCCTCCTCTCAGAAATTATAACAGAGAGATTTTATCCAATCTTGAAGATATAGTTTTAAAATCTATGTCTGTCGTAAGCAGTGACAGATATGACAGTACCGAAGATATGAAGAGAGAACTGAAGGGAGTTTACTTTAATATAATAGAGTTAAGAGAATCTGAAGAAGCGAGAGCCAGAGAACAGAAACAGGAAGTTATGCCTGTTTATAGGAAAGATGATTTTTTGAAAAAGTTTCTTGATGTCAGAACTGTTATAGATACCGGTTCTGAGAAAGAGGAGAGACTCAGAAAATTCGATAAAATTTCTTCTGACATAAAAACGATAAAAGAGAAAAAGATGTTGGCAGATAAATATAATCCTTCAACAGAGGTTCTGAAAGGAGAAGTGGTTTTTCAGAGCGAAACTCCTGAACCTGAACGGAAATTAAAGACACTTCTTGAACAGAAGAAGGAGGAAAGGAAAAGGCGATCCACTCTGATGCTGGAGAAAGTTACGTCATCCATTTCTTCCGAAGACGGTGCTACTATTTCATATATATATAACATACAGAATGAAGATCCGAAAAAGACACCTGTTGAAGCTAAAAAAAGCGACATGTCAAAAAATATAATATTGAAAGAAAGATATAAAATTCTGGATATTATAAGTATTACTCCTCTGAGTGTAAATTACATGGGCTATGATATAAAAACAAATAACTATCTTTTTATAAAAGAACTGACCGATACCTTCAGGGATCTTGCCACCAAACATCAGGCTATAGCACAGTTTAAGATGGAGGCGAAAATCCTTTTCAAACTCGTACATCCAAATTTGCCGAGATATCAGGATTATTTTGATTATGAGTATAAAAGATATCTGATTATGGAATATATAGATGGAAAGAATTTAGAAATAATTGTAAATGAAACACCGGGATTTATAGAGCAGAAACAGGTAATAAAATGGGGTATGGAATTATGTGATGTGCTGTCTTACCTGCATAATATGAAACCTGAACCCATAATTTTCAGGAATTTAAGACCCGATAATATTATCCTGTCAAAAACAGGACTTCTCAAACTTATGGATTTCGGTATATCCAAATTCTTTCAGGCCGACAAACAGACTCTGGAAGTAGCAAAAATAATTAATCCTCATTTCTCTCCTTTTGAACAGTACAGTGGCCGGACAGATGTAAGAACTGATATATATTCACTTGGAGCAGTCATGTATTTTCTTGCAACAGGAGCAAAACCGGCAGATGCAATAGATATAAGTATGGAAACAAAGGTGTTGAAATCGTGCAGAGTATTTAATCCAGCTATATCACTGGAAATGGATAACCTTATTTTAAAAGCCATGAGGATGTTCAAAGAACACAGACATCAAACCGTTGAAGAAATAAGAACGGAACTGAAAAAACTGCTTTAATATTCACATCATAATAAACTGCTGTACTGTAAAAGGTAAATAAGGAACTGTCTGAAGATAATTACATAATAATTATAATTTATATCGTGATGCGTAAAGCGTAATGCATGACGCGAGGGTACTTATTGTTCCAACAATTTGCCGGAG
>JBEHWP010000978.1:0-2386 GCA_040217665.1 Vulcanimicrobiota bacterium | reverse complement strand
AGTCAGTTGTAAATTAAATAGACGCAAAATAGTAAATGTCTGCAAAGACAGATTTTCTTTCATGAGGATTATAGATTTTTCGGAAGAGCCCGTCCTGCGACAGGGTTTTACGATGGATACTAACTTATTTATTTCGGTACTTAGTATTTATAACGATAAATATCACTACTGTTTCGTGACGCGTGACGGGAGAAGACATACTTACAGATTATCCGGGGTAGTGTTATAAAGATTATTGCCTTTTGTGATATAATATATAGTATATTTCATAACCTGGTAGAGTTTAAGTGAGTCGTGAGCCGTAAAGTCAATCTTTCACTCACGATTCACGACTCACGACTCACGATTTTGACGGGAGGTGACAGAATGAAAAAAATTATTACTTTTTTATGTATCCTCATTATACTATCTTTCTTATCTTCAGCCGTATATGCCGGTGAAATTCATGATGCCTGCAAAGCAGGCGATCTTTCTAAAGTAAAAGCCCTTCTTGCTCAAGATCCGTCTCTTCTTCAGTCAAAAACGGAAGAAGGAAAATCACCTCTTCATATGGCAACAGGATGGGGAAGATGTGACATTGTAGAATATCTGATAAGTATCGGTGCAGATATTAATGCGAGGAATAATAACGGAGGAACTCCCATACATGTGGCTGCGTCACAGAATCAGCCGGAATGTGCGAAAATATTGATTTCTCACGGAGCAAATGTAAATGACATAAGGACTCTTGGCAAAATGACCCCTCTTCTGATTGCAGTATATAAAAGCAATTATGAAGTGGCAAAAGTGTTACTTGAACTTGGCGCAGATATTGACGCAAAGACAGAAAGCGGAGAAAATGCCCTTATGATTGCTAAAAAAAGAAATGATCAGAAGATGATAGATTTTCTGACAAAATAAACTTCCTGAAATAACAGAGGATTTCACAGGGAATCCTCTGTTATTTTATTAACAGATAAGGAATGACAATTAAATAACTGTCTCAAATATAATAAATCGTGACGTGTAATGCGTGACGCGAGGAAAGAGATAATATTCCTAATTAATATTAAAAACTATAGGTGAAGGAAGGGTAATCTGTTTCATATATTCCAGGGCATAAAGGTCCGTCATGCCTGCCACGTAATCTTTAACAATATTTTCCGGAGTGGCTTTTTCCTTTATATAAAAATCATGCATTTTCTCCAGATATTTTCCGAAAGACTGATCGAAAGGAACCTGTTCATGCTCATATGCTTTATAATTACAGGAGCACTTATTATATAAATCCATAAGATGTCCGAAAAGTTCTTTTACGATTTTTTTGCTGTATTTCTCATAGTCTTTAATTGTTTTATTGTAATATATATGGCCATAGTTGAATGTTCTGAGTTTTACTACCAGGTCGAAGGTATCGTCAGAGAATCCTATTTCCTGCCTGTCTCTGGAGTTTTCAATTACATCAGTTACAAGTTTATTGATGATTTCCCCGTTGGAATCACCCAGTTCTTTCCTTATTTCTTCAGGAATATCTTTTATTTCTATAAAACCTGCCCTTATGGCATCTTCAATATCCCTTCCCAGATAGGCAATTTTATCTGAAAATCTTATAATACATCCTTCATATGATGATGGTTTGAAATTTCTATCCTTTATATTATCCAGATTTTTTTCCTCTTCCGAAGGTGTGAGGTATTGTTCGAATTTTTCTCCGTTATGGCATATGATACCGTCTTTTACGGCATAGGTAAGATTAAGTCCCTCTCCTCTGTTTGCCAGATATTCCACCACTCTGTAACTGTTTATTTCATGGATGAATTTATCAATCCCCGGTATTTCATTCAGAGCATCTTCTCCCGAATGACCGAAGGGAGTATGGCCCATGTCATGACCCAGTCCTATGGCATAGGCAAGTTCAGTATCCACATCCCATCCGTAATTATTTAGCCCCCTGCAGATAGATGCTCCTACTGAAGCCACATGCATGACATGTTCAATTCTTGTGCATACATGATCATTCTGGGGAGCAAAAAAGACCTGTGTCTTGTTTTTGAGCCTCCTGAAAGGCATTGAGTGAATAATCGCGGTCTGATCACGGAAATAATCACTTCTTATAGGAAGTATTTCCTTTTTTCTTCTTTTAAGATATATATGTTCTTCAAGGGGATTCAGCATGTTTAGACCTCACTATCTGTCATTTGTTTTGAGTATTTTTCCGCAACTTATGCAGAATTTGTCTTTTGAAGATAAAATTTCACCGCAGAAAGGACAGGTCGGATGTAAATCATTGAACATCATTTCTCCTGTATCTGCCAGGATTTCGGCTGTATTATTGAGAACAGGTAGATTTTTTAGTATCCCTTCCGTTTCAAATTCTATAGCTTTTCCTGAAATAAATATGTCCACA
>JBEHWP010000977.1:0-2393 GCA_040217665.1 Vulcanimicrobiota bacterium | reverse complement strand
ATCTTACGATAGATATTTTTATAAAGGGATTGATAATTATGGATAAATCATTAAACATACGTAATGTTGCTATTATTGCTCATGTAGATCATGGTAAAACCACACTTGTAGATGCTCTTCTCAGGCAGAGCGGCACTTTCAGAGCCAATGAACTGGTACCGGAAAGGGTTATGGATTCTATGGACCTCGAAAGAGAAAGAGGTATTACAATTGCATCAAAAAACTGTTCTCTCGAATGGGAAGGACTCACCATAAATATAGTTGATACTCCCGGCCATGCAGATTTCGGCGGTGAAGTGGAACGTATCATATCTATGGTTGACGGTGCACTGCTCATTGTAGATGCTGCAGAAGGCCCCCTTCCTCAGACCAGGTTTGTCGTAAAGAAAGCTCTGGAAGCAAATCTCCCTCTCGTAGTGGTTATAAATAAAATAGACAGAAAAGATGCAAGAACAAGAGAAACAGAAGAAGAAGTGTTCAATCTTTTCCTTGAATGCGGAGCAGAACTGGATTATATAGACAGTCCCGTCATCTATGCTGTTGCAAGAGAAGGTATGGCAACATTAAATCTTGATGAAAAACCCCTTGATATGATCCCTGTTTTTGAAGCTATCCGTGATTATATACCTGCCCCGGAGGTAGAAATAGAACAACCTCTGAGTATGATTGTGGCAAACCTTGGTTATTCGGATTATATGGGCCGTCTTGCCATAGGAAGAATGAAATCAGGCAGCGTCAGAGTAAATGACAGTGTACTTATTGCAGGTGAAAATGAGCATTACAGAGCAAAAATAACAAGAATTTACGGTTACCACGGCCTTAAAATGATAGAACTTCCCGAAGCTACAGCAGGTCATATTGTCGCACTGTCCGGCATATCTGAAATCAAAATCGGTGATACAATTACATCTATTGAAACACCTGTATTACAGCCCCGTATTTATGTAGAAGAACCTACGGTAAATATGGTCTTTTCTGCCAACACCTCCCCTTTTGCCGGGAAAGAAGGGAAATATGTTACAGGAAGTAAACTGAGAGAAAGACTCATAAAAGAAGGGAGACAGAATGTATCTTTACATATTGAAGAAGGCTCTACTCCCGATGAATTTATCGTCTCAGGAAGAGGAGAATTACAGCTTGCCATCCTCATTGAAACAATGCGCAGAGAAGGTTATGAAATGCAGGTCGGCCGTCCGAAGGTCATAGAAAGAACTTTAAACGGAGTCTTATGTGAACCTTATGAACATCTTGTAATTGATATACCTCAGGATTATGTAGGTGCCGTAACAAAACTTCTGGGACAGAGAAAAGGAATCTTTGCCAATATGGCAGGATACGGCACAGACAGAATAAGACTTGAATTTCGTATCCCCTCCAGGGGACTTATAGGTATTCGTTCTACATTCCTTACTATTACAAGAGGCACAGGGATTATGCATTCAGTATTTGACGGTTACGAACCACAGGCAGGAACAATTTCGTCAAGAACAAACGGAGCTCTCGTGGCAGACAGAAATGGCTTTGCCACAGCCTATTCCATAGAAAATCTCGAACCGAGAGGGCATCTATTTGTACAGCCGGGAACAGAGGTTTACTGTGGTATGATTGTAGGAGAACATGCAAAGGAAAATGATCTGAATGTAAATATTGTAAAACCTAAAAAACTCACAAATATGCGTTCTTCTACCTGTGATGATACGGTTGTACTGGCCACTCCCGTAATACATACGCTGGAAAGTGCCATGGAATGGGTAAAAGATAATGAAGCTATTGAAGTAACACCTAAATCTATAAGACTCAGAAGACTTTATTCGGGGATTATTAAAACAAAGAAAATAGCATAAGAGCATGATAAGAGATCGCCTGAAGAGAGCCTTTTTACTATCCAGGCGATTTTTTTATTCTTCACACTTCACTTTTCTCCTATAAATTCATAATTAATAAGTGAATAGTGAGTAAAAATATCCTATTCTACTCACTACTCACCACTCACTTAATACCACGACAGATAAAAGAGTATCCCCAAACCCTGGATTACACCTGTCTCCGGTCGGGCTCTTCCGAAAAAAATATAATCCTCTTGCGATGAAATTTGTTCTTACAGGCATCTACGATTGTGCCTCTATTTAATTTACAGATCTCTCTGAATACGGATATTTTTTTCTCCAGAGCCCGGCCGGAGACAGGCTTTCGATATGGATACTAACTTACCTGTTGCGGTAATTAAGAAATAATACTCATATTTATAAATATTACATATTGACAGGATTATATTTTACGTGATATCCATAATAAATATATTTATAAAATATTATGGAGGTAACGTTATGTTCGGTATTGGTATGGGACTCTCACACCTCAATACACCTGCTATTAACAAGCCTGTAGCATCT
>JBEHWP010000976.1:0-2399 GCA_040217665.1 Vulcanimicrobiota bacterium | reverse complement strand
CGGGTTCTGGGTTTTAATCTTCCTAACCCAACACCCAACACCTAAAACCTGAAAATTGAATAGATTATTTTTTTACAATTTTTAAAATCTGCAAAAGTATAGTAAATTATAAAATACATTATATAATGGTCAGAGAAAAATTTCATTTATTTTTCAGAAAATATTATTATTTATTGACAATAAATAAATTTCATGTTACGATAAAAAAAACTTGCTATAACATGAAAAACTTACATGCACTATGGATGCCGTCGTTGCAGGTTCGATTCCTGCCTCCCCGACATCTCCGGGGAGTAGCTCAAAGGTAGAGCGCGAAAAATAAGTTTTTCAGACTTGCAAGTTTTTTCATTTTAATAGAAAAACATAAAAAAAGCTGCTATCACCTTTTTTGAAACAGGTGCATCGAAATAAAGAAGAGTTCTGTTAGAACTATCAAGGACATAATTATTTCTGATATAAGCCTTCACGGAATAAGAAGAATTGAGAAGTGTTCCGTCATTATTTATATAGCCGGCACAGGAATATGAGGAATTCAAAATTCTTCCGTCAGGCTGAATATATCCCAGAGAGGAATAAGAAGAATTAAGTATGGAGCCATCGGAATTTATATAACCCATGATTGAATTGGAACCGTTCAGAACTGTTCCGTCCGGTTCTATATAAGCTATCACACTGTAAGAACTGTTCTGAATATAAATCCTTTTACCTGTAACGGAATTTTTCGCAGGTACAGCTGACGTTAAACAAATGAGAAATAATAAGAAAAAAATTTTTAATTTATTCATATAAGCCTCCTCATCAGGTTTATCCTTCATAAGATTCATCCTGTTCTATTGTAGAAAGAATCCAGTCAAAATTGCCTGACGTTATCTTACTTCCGCAGTAATCGCATATACCTGCCATGTTTATATGTAAATCTCCTCCACAGTTAGGACAGGCATCTTCTTTCTTTTTCTTCGTATCTCCGGCAAAACCTGCTCTTCTTATAAAGGTCCAGTATTCGGAAAAACGTCTGGCCTGCCTCCTGTCTCCGTCAATTACCTTTCCATGCTTATCCAGAGTATAATCTTTCATAACCGCTTTAATTCTTACTGTAATACTCTCATAAAAAGCATCACGTTCAATCTTTACCGTAGTAATCGTCATTATGGTTATATCTTCAAGGCAGTTCCTTATGCCTTCTGCCTTATACCTGTCCATCCAGTATTTATGCATTGAAAACAGACAATCTGTTTCAAGAGGCCTTGCTTCTTCCCAGTTACATGTAGACCAGGCATGCTGGAGTTTCATAAAGGTATTTCTCACTTTAGAAGCAAAATCTCCAGGGACAAAATTCGGATACCGCATGAGAAATGCTCTTTTTTCTGCCTGAAGATTTCCAGCAACTACATCAGGTAAATCCGTACCTTCTTCAATGCCGTCTCCTCCTGTTTCAACAGGTGGTCTCAGGCATTTCTCAAGGGATGTAATATTTGATACGAGCCAGTGAAAATCTCCTTTTGTAACTACCTGCTCACAATAGGAACATGTGCCGTCTTTCCTGATTTCTACAGGACTTCCGCAGGATGGGCAGTGGAGTGAAGATATATCTTCAGGACCTTTCGATAAGACTCCTTTTTTTCTCTGGAAAATCCATCTCTCTTTTGTATAATATATCTGTGAAGAAGTACCTACAATGCCCTTTTTATGTTCACTATAATTCGCTTCGAATTGAACTGTTATTTTATCTTCATCAAACAGACTCTCTATAGACATGATATCTATTGCACCGATTATAACATCTTCTACCTTATCAGGAAGGACTCTTAAAGAATTAATCACCCCATTACTTACATATGGACTGAGTCCCTTCCAGGATTTATCACCTCTTGCAATCTGAAACTTTGTATAAAGAACCTGTACAAAATCAAGGAAAAGAGGTCGCGAAAAATTTGGATCTTTCAGTTTATAAATTTTTATCTGATGGGAAACAGGGGTTCCTCTGCCGGGATTATAAGGTTTAAGAGGGGTAAATGGCTGATATGGCATATAAGGTTTCTGAGGAGTATATGATTCAGGAGAAGAATAACCTGTATTATAAAAAGAAAAGGTTGATTGACTGTTATCTGTTATATATTTAAATATACCTATAACAGCAGCTATCAATATAATAATAAAAATATACTTTCCACTATCAGGATCGTAGCTACCTCCGGAAGATGCCTGATAGGAAGAACTTTTGTATTGAGTACGACCTCCGCTGAATTTAGTACTGCTTTTATATCCGCCGCTGCTTTTATATCCGCCGCTGCTTTTATATCCGCCGCTGCTTTTATATCCGCCGCTGCTTTTATATCCGCCGCTGCTTTTATATCCGCCGCTGCTTTTATATCCGCCGCTGCTTTTTCTTCCACTGCTGT
>JBEHWP010000975.1:0-2399 GCA_040217665.1 Vulcanimicrobiota bacterium | reverse complement strand
GTTTCATGTACTAAAAAAGAAAAAACAGCAGAAGACTGGTTTGATGAAGGTAATGGTTATTATTACGATGGGAAATATGCCGATGCAATAAGATGTTACAATAAAGCTATTACCCTGAGCCCTGATGATCCGTCCATATGGTATAAAAAGGGATTTGCTTTATATTATCAGGATAAATACAAAGAAGCCCTTCAATGTTATGATAAGGCACTGGAGCTTGATCCTAAAAATATCAATATACTTACTGCAAAGGGATCTCTCCTTTACACACAGAAAAGCTATAAAGAAGCCATAAAATGTTATGATAAAGTCCTGGAAATAGAACCGTCTAACGGTGCAGCAAAAGAAATGAAAGATAAAGCTCTGGAGGAACTTTCACAGTGAGCAGTTATCTATGGGCATATACAAACTTGTTTTACAGTATCGTGTAATATAACTGTTTACTGCTCACTGTTCACTGACTCAAGCCATGCCCGTCCTATTTCACTGTTCTGCGGATCAAGATAAAATGCTCTGTCCAGGTATTTGAAAACTTCCTCTTTCTTACCTTTTTTTATGTAGAGTAGAGCCAGGTTAAAATATGGATTGCCTGAATTACTATCCAGTTCAATGGATTTTTTCAAACATTCCTCTCCTTCTTTCAAATTACCTTTTTCAGAAAGAGCTCTACCGAGCATATTATAAGTTGCCGGGCCTTTAAATATCTCAAGAGACCGTCTGTAACAGTCTATGGCATTATCTATATCTCCTTTGCGAAGATATGTTGTACCCAGGTCATTGTAGAAAAATATATTATAAGGATCCAGTTTTAATGCATATTTATATGATTCTATACTCTTATTCATAGAATCATTACCTGAAATATCTGAATACATAGAATATATTCTGCCAAGATCTGCATGAGGGTATGGATTAAGAGGGTTAAGATTTATTGATGTTTTATAGGCAAGTATGGCTCCATCTGCCAGTTCTCTGTTATCAGGCATCTTATTCAGTGCACCTTCAAAGGTTTTTGCCATGATAAGCCAGTAATTCCAGTTCTGAGGATCCAGTTTGAGTGCTTCTGTAATTTTATCTGTAGCTCCTTTAAAATTACCTTTTTCTGATTCTTCCTTACCGTCATGGATATAAGATTCTGCCAGAAAAGGTAATATACTTTGCCATTGAAGAAATACTGTGATGAGAAGCAGGCAAAATATGAATACATGCTTTATGGCAGCAATTTTTTTCAGTGAATAAATCTTTTTATCACTATTATTTTTTATCTGTTCAGCCATTATTATACCCAGGAAAAACCAGAAAAACATCTGTGATGATATTTCGCTGAATACAGTATTCAGATTTATTATATAAGCTATAAGACACAGGAGTAAGGCAGTCATAACAGTCTTACTTTCACCTGACAGAGCAGGTAATTTCCTGAAACCTCCTGTTATTATCATTCCTGTGAAAATTACGAAAGAGATCAGTCCCGGAATACCTGTAGCTATTCCAGTATCAAGGAATTCATTGTGAGAATTTTCTGCGCAGGCAAGTCTGCTGCGGTTTACGAGAGGTTCATCTTTTCTGTGCTTCAGGTAATAATATGTATAGCTATCAAACCCTGTCCCTCCGGGATGTTCTATTAACATCTTTACTGCAGTTTTCCAGAGAAATATTCTTACTGTTATAGATTCCGTCCTGGTAAATTTATTTATTTCAGGCATAAGGGTCTCTCTGTATAAAATTCCGACAGATATTAAAGGGATTATTATGATTAACATGTATATTAAAATTCTTTTTACTTTAACTCTGAATATTAATAACCAGAAAGGGAGAGACAGTAAAAGAGACAGCATGGAGCCCCTGCAGTAGGTAAAATAAAGGCAGATTAATATTAACATTGACGGGAGGAAATAAAGGATTTTTTTTACCTTATTCTGTGAATATATACTGTAAACTAAAGGAAGGGGCCATGCTATATTAAGAAACAGTCCCAGAAGATTTGAATTGCCTATGGTAGAAATGCTTTCGAAATTTGCTGATTTTTGAATCCATTCATAACGGTCCAGACCGAAATGCTGACATATACCGTAAAGAGATATAATCGAAAATACTATGATTGCCGTTCTTATATGATGATATGTTACTGCCCCGGAGAGATAATAATTCACTGTTATGTAGAAAAATATTATCATACATATAATATTCCAGTACCCTGTATCTGATACAAAATTCATTCCTGTAACGAATGTATAAGAGTAAGACAGGGATGCACATAAGATAAATACTATGACAGGTATATTGATTTTAATATTATAAATTACTATTTTTTCTTCTTTTATTATGTCTGTAAAAGAGATGAAAATCATAAAAAGAAGAATTATTCTGAAATATGTCCATTTTATAGTAAGGAATGG
>JBEHWP010000974.1:0-2402 GCA_040217665.1 Vulcanimicrobiota bacterium | reverse complement strand
TCAGGAACAACATTACCGGTTATTACAGGCTTTTCGACAGGCCTGCTTAACGAAGAAATTTCTTTTTCTCCACTGTCGGAAGAAACGTGACCTTCTTTCTGAAGTAACTTTACCTGCTCATCTACATATTCTTCAATTTTTTGATTTATGATAAGTTTTTTATTACCTTCATAGATTTTTTTTATACATCTGTTTATATATTCTTCATCCCTGTCTTTACAATATTTGAATAAACAATCCAGCCCTTCGTCCCATTCTTTAAGGCCTTCTCTGAACATCCTGTCTCCTGTGGCAATTTCCAGAGTCCATCTGTCTAAATTCATATAGGCATTTTCATAGCCTTCCTGAACTTTACTTATTGTCTCTTTCATTTCCGTGAGGATTTCTACAAAATCTTCTTCAGTTATGTCGTCAAAGGAAAAATTCAGGGTACTTTCTTCTATAAGAAGGTAATTGGATGTAATAAAACTTTCTTCCGATGTCCTCTGAAGAATGGTCTTTATAAATTCTTGTTCTTCATCTATTTTTTCACTCATGATACACTCCCTGAATGGCAATTAAAAATCATCGCACATCTTCTGAAATACATATACAGCTGCTCCTATGAGACCTGCATCTGCTCCGAGTTCTGCAAGGACTAACTGAGATGTTTCAGGAGGAAACATTTTAACCCTCTTTTTTATCTCTTCCTGGGCGGGAGGGAAGAGGTATTTATGGGCATTTGCTATTCTTCCCCCTATGACGATTCTCTCAGGATTTAATACAAGAATGAGATTGGAAAGACCTATACCAAGATAACGGCCTGTAATGTTAAAAGTTTCTATGGCTACTTTGTCTCCCTTTTCTGCTGCTTCGAACACAGAGAGAGGGGAAAGGTCTTTAACGTCAGCAAGGATAGAACTTTTATTTTTTTCTATAAGTTCTCGCGCTGTTCTTATGATGGCACCTCTTGCTACAAGAGCTTCGAAACAACCTTTGTTCCCGCATCCGCATAGAGGCCCGTCAGGTTCTATAGTCATATGTCCTATTTCTCCGGCACCCTGTGAAGCACCGAGATGAAGGTTGTTATTTATAATAATACCGCCGCCAATACCTGTTCCCAGTGTCATACAGATTATATTACTGACATATTTGCCGGCACCGAAGAATTTTTCCCCCAGCGCTGCCGCATTTACATCATTTAAAATTACTACAGGTAAATTAATGGACTTTTCAAGAATAGATGAAACATTTATATTATCCCATCCGGGAAAATTCGGAGAAAAATGGCATATACCGTTAATAGTATCAATAAAACCGGGCAGATCAATACCTACTCCGAATATTTCTTCCCTGTCTATATGTTCTTCCGAGATAACCCTGTTGACAAGCTCTGCCATCTTATCCAGTACATTATTAACCCCTCTTTCTTCAGGGGCTATGTTACATTCCATAATCTTACCGGTTTTGCCTGATTTATCTACCAGAGCGGCAGCAATATGGGTTCCGCCCAGATCTACTCCTATTGCATATTTTTTACTCATATTCATTTCTCCTTCTTTTGTTAAAGTGGATAATTTAAAGAAAATACAGCAATATAGCTGACTTTATGACTGGTATTATCTACCAGAAATACAATACCATTCGGATAGGCCATGGCAGTCATATTATTTTTATTTCCGAAGTTTCCTCCGTCCTTTGTGAAATACTGATTCCCGTAAGCAGCTACAACATCATCCATGGATGCTCCGATAGAGATACCATTTGTTGTTTTATAACCTGGATTGGTTACCATTATCATTCTTACTATACCATCTGACTGTACAAATAATGCAATATCACCGTTCTGTCCAAACATATACATTTTTGTTGTATCATTAAGGTTCATTGCACCCAGTTCTTCTCCCAGGGTGGCTCTTGCATCACTAAGAGTTGTTCCTACATAAACTTTCCCCTGAATACCGCTTCCCGGAACGATAGTACCGCTTCCTGTCTGAAATCCTGTATTACCTGTATAGGGAATTGTATTTGCCTGGGGTGTTGCCTGAGTTGTAATCGTAGATATTGGTTTACTCGAAATATCCATAATATTTGAAGATGCATTGTAATTTGTATAATAACCCAGTGATTCACAAATACCTTTCAGGGAAACATATACTTTGTCACCTTTTACATTATATACTCCTTTGTATTCTTCACCGTTTACGTAGAGTTTTGCTTCACTTTTTTCATAAACATATTTAAAATTCAGTGCTTTACTCAGGCTGTCAAGGGAAGTGTATAATTCTCCGTCTTTCTGATGGACATATTTTTTATTATATTCCTTGTTTTTTATGTATATTACAAGTTTACTGAAATCCTTTATCTCATTATCTGCCAGAACTATGACAGGGAGAAGGATTGACATTATTATTGCCAGTAAT
>JBEHWP010000973.1:0-2402 GCA_040217665.1 Vulcanimicrobiota bacterium | reverse complement strand
ACTAAAGGTCTAAATGGTAGAAAATAACTAATAAGTGAGAAAGGAACTTTGTAAAATTTTATCGGTGGTCTGGTATTTTTAAGACACGCTCTAAGATGCCTTCTGCAAAATTTACTATTCTCACTTCAGGCAAAGGTGATAAAGAAAAAATACAGAACCTTGTCAATCAATGGGCTAAAGATGGAATTGTTTCAAATCCTGAAAGGGTTCAGATAAGTGCAAGTAACAACGCTTTTTCCATATGGGCTCAGGATTCGACTCTTGTAGTGGGCAACAATGTTGTAGAACAGGATAGAATGTGGTTCCCCGGTAGCGGTGACGGAGCTGTAGCATCTGAACTTGCAAAAATAAATCCGGAAGTTAAATATAAGAAAATGGAAGGCATATTTATTGACGGAGGAAATCAGCTTGCTACTGATGATACGGTATTTGTAGGTTCCGATGCAGTGGCTTTTGCAATCAAGGATATGAAAAGTTATCCTTCCAAATATGATAAAATAACAGGAGACTTGAAAATAGATAATGTAAAAAGCCTGGGGCAGGAAGAACTTGTTAAAACTATGATGGACAGAACCTTCCCCCATCAAAAGGTAGTAGTCATAGGATATAAAGGAGAACAGCCTGCTTTCCATATAGATATGGCCATGACCCCCCTTGATAAGGTAGATCCTGAAACAGGTAAGAAGGTTATAACAGTAGGTGATCCTTCTATGGCTCTTAATATTTTAAAAGATATTAAAGAAAAAGAGCCGGAAAAATTTGCTTCCTATGAAAAATCCCTGAGTGAAAAGCTTCACGGATGGACAAGAAAACCTCTTCAAGGACTCTTTGAACATTTAAAGGATGATAAGGCTTTACAGGAGAATTTCGATGCCGTTGCAAAAGGTCTTGAAGACAGCGGATATAAAATAGAAAGAGTTCCTTATCTGGGCAGTTCTTCTCTCAGATATCATCCATGGATAACCTATAATAATTCTGTAGTGGACGGAAATAATATCTTTATTCCAAATTTTGGTATACCTGAACTTGATAGTGTGGGAAATGGAGTATACGAAAAATACGGCTATGACATGGTACCTATTGATATGACTGCCATAAGTTCCCTTCAGGGAGCTATAAACTGTATTACCAAAGTAATTGAAAGAGATTATACGGAAAGTGCCTGAAAAAATAAAAATTGAAACAGGATATTCATAATTTATATGGAATTTTCGATATAAAGAATTACGTTACAGCTATCAATTGATAGAATTATCAGCTGATAGCTGAATTTTACTGATATAATGAGTCATATTACTAAAAGGAGAACCTATGAAAATCTTAAATTATAAAGATACCAGAGCCGGTATTATGCCGAATGCAAAACATGACTTTTCTTCAGGTAAAGAACCGGGAGGCTGTGATACGGTTCAGTTAAGTTCTGACCATGAACTTTCAAAATCTTTTATTCTTCAGGGAAAATCTGTGAAAGATACAGGTTTTGTCAAAGATCTTATGAAAGACGGGAAAAATGAAGAAGGAGCAAATTCTTTCCCTTCTGCCCCTGTAATAGAACATGAAGGAAATCTTGTAAAGATAAAACAGGAAATTTTTCCCAAAAGTTCTATAGAAGGTCTTAACGAACTCGTTACTAACGGTTCAATTCTTTCCTATTCAATCGGAGAGAATGAATTGATAGTTTATGCAAATTCGGAAAAAGCTGCCGAAGAACTTAAAAAACTCAAAGTTACGGCTCAATCTCAGATGAATATAGGTGCCATAGCAAAATTAAAAGAAATATTTATTCCTCCCGAACTTGATGAAAACTGTGCTCCTGAATATCTCAAATACAGAGCATGGTCTCTCGGTGCCGCAGTATGCGGAGGCGGAATAGGTTTTATGACTGCAAGAGTCAATCTTGATGCCATGAAGGTTGCCTTCAGCACTACTGAAAAGGCGGCTCTTTCCGGTGTGATAAACGGGATGGTCTCCAAGTTTACTTCTATGGGCGGATCTTTTCTCGCAAAGAAAGGCGATGCAGATCCTAAAAAATTTATACTTGCCAGCAGTCTTATAGCATCTTTCAATTCTCTTCTGACTCTCGGAACTCTGGCTGTTTTACCGACTGCTTTACCTGTTCTCTCAGGATTTACCGCCATGTCAGGCGCTCTGGCAGGAACTCTCGGTTCGGCAGCAGGAGTAAATATTTTCAATCATATGGCAAAAGGGCCGGCAAAAGGTCTTGTTTCGACAAAAAATGCCAATCAGGATATGGTGGCAGATATGCTTGGAATGCCCCTTGCTCTTGTAACTACAAGGATTGCATCTGCAGTCGGAATGAACCCCTATATCTTTACAGTGGCAACACTTGGTTCTCTTCTTGCTCTCTGCCATCTGAACGCAGCAGGCTCCATCAGAATGGA
>JBEHWP010000972.1:0-2406 GCA_040217665.1 Vulcanimicrobiota bacterium | reverse complement strand
ACCGTATTAACAGCCAGTTGTAAATTAAATAGACGCAAAATAGTAAATGTCTGTAAAAACAGGTTCTCTTTCAGGAGGATTATAGATTTTTCGGAAGAGCCTGGCGGTGGAAAGGTATAGGGCGACTTTTCGGATAGGCTCCAAGTAGAAAAGTAAGTTCTGAAGAGGGTTGAGCAGGATTTTGTACTACCTGTTTTTTTTATGGATAAATTTTAACATTCTGTTAACAATTAAATTTGTTATCCTGTTGCTTTTTTTTGATTATTTTTATAATATAATCATGTGTTTTAATATTTGACTGATGTATTTTTGTCAGGGAGATGAAATGTTTGAATACTATTAACACAAATACTACTGTAAGAAGTGATATTCCTGTTGTTTTAAAGAAAAATACTGAAGTATGCAGTGATCGTTTTGAGCCGGGTAATTCTGATAAAGGTATAAAAGATCTTCAGAAGAATTTAAAATTACTTGATCAGGCGAAAAGTCAGCTGAATCATGAGATTGGCCATCAGGATATTGATGAAAATGAAGAAGTTACTATTTACGGTGCCATGCCAAGACCTGAAGATTTAGAAGAAGCTATGAGAATGGCCTCTTCTGCTACAGAACCGGGTAACCCTCCTGATTTTGAAGGTGTTGTGAAATTTAAAGAACTTTTTGACAGCGGCCAGGTGAAGGCCGGAGATATAATACTTATCTCCAAACCATCAAGAGGTTCGTTCCATCCTTTATCCACTCTTGTGCCGGGCGAATATTCTCATGTTGCAGTTTATCTCGGTAAAAACGAAAGAGGCGGCCATGAAAGTATTGATGCATGGTCAGAGCCCAGAACACCAGTAAGAGATGTTATGTGGTGGCCTGAAAGTTATAATAACTGGTGTGTAGTGAGACCTCATAAACCGGACGGAACAGAGTTGACAGATGAAGATAGAAGTAAAGTAGTTGCTTTTGCCAGAGAAGCAGAAGGATGTAAATATAATTATATGTGGCCAAAAAACAAGGTCAAGTTGCCTGTTGATAAAGAAAAGACCAAATTTTACTGTTCTCAGCTTGCCTGGGCTTCTTATAATTTTACCCTTGGCATAAATCTTGATGCCCATCCGGGATTTCATCCGAAATTTGCATGGGGTGTTGCTCCTCAGGAACTCTTTGATTCACCGAATGTTACGGTAGTTGCTAAATATAACAGGCCTAAATCGGCTGACTACGATCCCACTCCTGATAACCCGACTGAGGTTTAATATTGTAACGCGTAACGCGTTACGCGTTACGCGTTACAATATTATTTCGCAGGCGGAGGTAATGTTCTTGCTTCTATTTTTGATTGAAATGATTCTTTATGGGCACCATCACAGAAAGGCTTGTTTTTCGATTCTCCGCACCGGCAGAGCGATATGGCTTTACGTCCTGAAAGATCGAAATTTTTCCCTGTTCCGTCTTTTATTACAAAATCCCCTGTAACCCTGTAGCCTCCGTCATTCACACAGTTAATTTCACAGCCTGCTGTTTTCCCTGAATGTTTCCTTATAGAATCTATTATTATCTTTCCGTGAAGCCTTCCGTTTTCAATAAAGATTTTATTTGCATCTCTTCCTGCCTGAAGTGAACCGGCAATATAAATGCCCGGAATATTTGTTTCTCCCGTATCAGGTTTGAAATCAGGCACAAGAGTTTCACTGTCGATATTCACGCCTGATTTCTTTATAAAGTTAAAATCAGGATGATAACCTGTGAGCAGAAGAACCGAGTCTGCAGGTATTTCTGAAATATGGCCTTTTTGCGAAACTGTAATGGATTTTTCTTTGATTTCCTGAACCGTCGCTTCGAACATGACAGGAATTTCTTTATTCTCTATTCTGTTCTTTATATCAGGCAATACCCAGTATTTTACCCCTTTGCCGGGCCCGTCTCCTCTGTGTATGAGTGTTACATTCACCCCGTAGCGGTACAGTTCTAAAGCTGCTTCTACGGCAGAATTATTCCCCCCTGTTATGATAACTTTATTATTAATATATTTATGAGGATCTGAATAATAATGGCTTACATGAGGAAAATCTTCTCCGGGAACTCCGAGCAGATTGGGATTGTCGTAATAACCTGTGGCAAAAATTACATTTCTGCTTTCAAAATCTCCTCTGTTCGTTTTTATTGTAAAGAAATCTTCTTTGCGATCAATATGTAACACATCTGTATAAAGTTTTAATTCCAGTTGAAAGTATTTTGCCGTATGCCAGTAGTATTTAAGAGCATCAACTCTTTTAGGTTTTTCTCCCGGTATAATAAATGGAATATCACCTATTTCCATAAGTTCCGCACTTGAGAAAAAGGTCATATTCTGCGGAAAATGATAGATGGAATTTGTAAGGGTTCCCCTGTCTATGACAGTACAAGAAAATCCCTGTT
>JBEHWP010000971.1:0-2407 GCA_040217665.1 Vulcanimicrobiota bacterium | reverse complement strand
TACAGCGTGACGGAAAAGGAAGCATTACAGGCTTCGGTTATGAAGACTCAGGAGAAGTTGTTGTATCTGACAGGGTAAGTACAGAGGCAGAGCTGAAATATTTACTTGAACATTATTAGTGAAAAGTAAGTAGTGAAAAGTGAAAAGTAAATCAGTGAACTTTTTTATTCACTTTTCACTTTTCACTTTTCACCGACAGAGTTTTTCTTTTAACTGCCTGATAAGAGAAATATCCACCGGGTCTGCCCCTTTAAATAAAGCAAGATATATGCTCACAAAATCACCGAGATAAATCACAGACAGTATTTCTTCAAGAAAAGATTCAGAGTCTATTTTTATTTCCTCAACTGTGGCAATTTTTTTAGCTGCAAGGGCCTTCAAAAATTCCGCTCTTATTTTTACAGATGAATCTTCTTCCCTGCTTCTGAGGAGTATGAGAGAATAATTATCTTCTGTTTTATCCCATGCACAGATGGTATTATGACACAGTTCGGGGAAATTATCATAAAAGGCCATAGTTTTTGCATTTTCATTCAACTGGTTTTTCCATCTTTTTGCCACAGGTTCGAGATAGGACCGGGAAGAATAAATCAGAGGTATTGTACCGGCCAGTTTTATTGCCAGTGATTTGGCATAGTTTTTTTCTGACGGTATATGCCTGCAGGATTTATCTCTCAAAATTTTTAAAATTTCAATAGATTTTTCTATATCTTTTCCCGGATCAGGTATGAGAGACAGACTGTATAAGGTATACAAGAGGGGTAAAAAGAGAAAAGCCAGAGCGCATCTCGGCTGATAACCGGACGGTATTTTAACGTATTGTATATTATCTCTTATAGCTTTTTCCAGAAGAAGTCCTCCTGAAGCATATATTATTATATGAGCTTTCCGGGATTTTACCGTATCATAAACCTGTAAAATTTCTTCAGTATCGCCGGAATAACTTACGAGTAAACAGAGCGAATCGGATGAAATAAAACCGGGCACATTATAATGATGAAAAAACATCAGAGGTATATTAATTTTATCATCTACCAGTGAGTTAACCAGTTCTCCTCCTGTGCCGGAGCCTCCCATACCGAATATGGATATATTTGAGCATGTTACTTTCTGAATATCTAAATTTTTGCAAATGTTAAGAGCTTCTTCACACTGTTCGGGAAATTCTTCTATTGTTTTAAGAACATCTTCTGTATCTACAGAGGTATATTTCTCCGTATCATTCAGGTCTATTCCCATTCTGCACTACTTCCTTTCTTAATTATTTTATAGTATTATATCATATTTTAACATTTTCGGTTTTAGATTCGGAATAAAACCAGAGAATTTTCGTAACAATTAATAACTAAAAATAACATATTAATTGTCAATCACAAACTCTAAAAGCCAGTTAAATATGTTATAATATTATTATAAACAATATATATTTAAGAATATTAGAGACATATTATGAACTTATCGGACATAAAAGAGAAAATTAAATCTAATGAATATGAAATAAGCTTTCATGCTGAAAAAGAACGATATGCCGATAATATAGAAATTATCGATTTAGAAACAGCTATATCTAATGGAGAAATACTGGAAAACTATCGTGATGATATAAGAGGTGAAAGTTGTCTCATTTTAGGTTATGCCAATAATCAGCCTGTTCATATTGTTTGTGGCTATACTCAGGACAAATATATCAGAATTATTACAGTCTACAAACCAGAAAAACCAAAATGGATTAATGAAAGAACAAGACGTAGTGGAGGTGAAAAAAATGTATAAATATGGAGATTGTTCTTTTTGTGGCGGGGAAGTAAAATATAGTAAGGTTGAGTTAGATTACCGTTATAAAGGAGATTTATATATATTTCAAAATGTTCCGGCCGGCGTGTGCCGGCAATGCGGAGAAAAATATCTTACGGCAAAGATTGCAAAAGAAATTGAACATAAAATTAAAACAAAAGAAAAATGGGATAAGACGATAACTGTTCCTGTAGATGTTTTCCCTGAAGAAATAGCTGTATAATATCTGACAATAAGGATTACCCTCTGTCTTACTCACGGATTAAGTGGAAGATAAAAATGAACAACTCTTTTTAATAGGATGTCTGGTTGGTATATCAGATAAATTTATCGACGAAGAATATGTAAGGAAAATGCTGGAGGTGTTACGTATGACAAGGGTTATGCAGGCTTTATATAAAGAATTCAAAGAAGAAGGGAAAATAGAAGGGAAAATGGAAGGGAAAATGGAAGGGAAAATGGAAACTGCCAGGAAAATGATGGAAGATAAAGTAGATATTAATTTAATCGTAAAATATACAGGCCTCATGATAGAAGAAATTAAAGAATTGATGCAAAAAGACAGGGATTAAGAGGATATAAAGGATTACCAGGATGTGTTATCAGTAAGATT
>JBEHWP010000970.1:0-2407 GCA_040217665.1 Vulcanimicrobiota bacterium | reverse complement strand
TTTCTTTAGTGAGATTATATGTTTTTACTGCATCTTTTATAACACAGATAAATTCCTCATCATTCCAGGGTTTGGATATATATCTGTAAGCACCGCCCCTGTTTATTGCGGCTATGGCTACTTTTATGTCAGAATAACCTGTAAGCATTATCCTTACAGCATCAGGTAATAACTTTTTTGCCTCTTCAAGTAATTCCACTCCTGTCATGCCAGGCATACACATGTCTGAAACAATAACAGCAATGTCTCTTTTGTCATTCATTACCCTCAGAGCTTCTTTCCCGGAAGAAGCAGTCGTAATGTTTAATTCTTCATCTTCCAGCAATCTTCTCAGGCTTCTTAATATATTTAATTCATCATCTACAATCAATATTTTGGGAAGCATAGAAGTTCCATTCATTTTTCACACCTCGTCAAAGATTTAATATACTATACTTCGTCAAAAATCAGTATAATCCCTTCCTGCCCGTCAGGACTCTGCATAAATACACCTCTGATTTTGCTCTCTCTGCCGTTTACTGACATTATTTCACATAGATATTTATTCTGAATAACTCTGTCTGTAAAATTATTTAATTTTTTTTCAAATATATCCCTTCTGTCTGTACCTATCATAATCCTTCCTGTATCTCCGAAAAAATCCATTGCTTTCCTGTTACATTGTACTATCATGTCATCAAGATCTATTCCTATTACCCCTTCAGGCAATGAATCCAGTATATTCTGAGCTATTGAAAGAACTCTGTTCTGAAATATAAGTTCAGAGGTCCTTTCTGAAACTATTCTTTCGAGATTTGTATTTAATTCCATAAGTTCTTTGTTTTTCTCTTTGAGTTTCTCTGCAAGTTTCAGATTTTTTTTATTAAGAGAATACCACTCTATTGTATTGGATATGGTAATTTTTAAATCATCATCATTCCACGGTTTAGGTATAAATTTATATATTTGACCTTCATTTATTGCCTCGACGACAGAAGCAGTATCTGCATAACCTGAAAATACGATCCTTACCGTATCAGGCCATTTACAGAAGACATTCCGGAGGAATTCTACTCCGTTCATACCAGGCATTTTATAATCACTTATTACCAGATGTACCGGATATTCACTTTCTATAACAGAAAGTCCCTCTTCTCCTGAATTTGCAGTAAGTATTTCATAATCATCATCCATGAAAAGTCTTTCTATGGATTTAAGGACATTTTTCTCATCATCTACAAAAAGAATTTTTACAGTTTCCTTCATATTTATTTCTCCTATCGTGATGGGGGATGAGTATTACGTGACGCGTGACGGGTGCTTCGTGATGCGTGATGGGTGATGCGTAATGCGTGATGGGTGATGCGTAATGCGTGTTTAATCCCGGGGCGTTTAATTAAACGCCCCTACTCACGGCTCACCACTCACTGGTCACTGATAACTGCTCACTGTTCACTGTTCACTGCTTACCGGTATTTTCACAATAAATACAGTCCCTTTCCCTTCTGTACTTTCCACCGTAATATCTCCATTATGTTTTTTTATTATATCATAAATAATACTCAGGCCAAGTCCTGTACCCTGGCCTACTTCTTTCGTTGTGAAAAAAGGTTCGAAAATCTTATTTAAATTTTCTTCTTTTATGCCGTATCCCGTATCTCTTATGGATGTACATACAGAGTCACTGTCATACCATGTTTTTATAAAAATTTCTCCGTCTTTTTCTATAGCCTGAGACGCATTTACAAGTAAATTCATAAATACCTGGGTTAACTGCTGGGGGTAACATGCTATATCAGGTATATTTCCGTATTCTTTTATTACTTTTGCTTTATATTTAATTTCATTCCATACTATGTTCAATGTACGATCAATAGATTCATTTATATCTGCATGCCTGAGAGCGGCTCCCTCATCAAGCCTTGAAAAACTTTTTAAATCCTGGACTATTTTCGTTACTCTTTCTGTACCATCAAGAGATTCTTTTATAAGTTCTTTTATGTCTTCTGTAATATAATCGATTTTTAACTTTTTTCTCTTTCCTGAAAGTTCCTCAATAGATGATGTTATCTTAAATTCCTTTATAACGTCTGACTGGGCTTCCATGAATTCAAGGAATTTATTTATGTATTTTTCAAGGGATCTCAGGTTTCCTCCTATAAATCCTATAGGATTATTAATTTCATGTGCTATTCCTGCAGCGAGCTGTCCAATGGACGCCATCTTTTCCGACTGAAGAATTCTTGACTGGGCAGATTTCAGTTCATTATAGGCAATTTCAAGCTCTTTTCTGGCTTTTTCCGAGCGTTCCTTTTCTGCTATAAGTAAATGTTCTGTTTCCTTTCTTTTGGTAATATCTCGGGCACTGGAGAGAATTGCTTCCCTGTCTTTATAATCGATAAGGCGGCAGTTTACCTCTGTCGGAATA
>JBEHWP010000969.1:0-2415 GCA_040217665.1 Vulcanimicrobiota bacterium | reverse complement strand
TTCTTTATATTTACCCTGTCCCTCAAGGGCTTTAGCTTTTGTCTTCCAGATTTTAGCTTCTTTGAGGCTTTTTTTCATAGAAGGACTCCTTTTTGTAATCGTGACGCGTAACGCGTGACGCGTTACGCGAGGAAGATTATGAAACTTATAAAAAGCTATTCTGAAATTCTCTGAAAAATCCTGCTAAAGGTCAAACTTTATATCAATTCATTCTCAGGTAGTTCACTTTTTCCATGTTTTAATTTATAATTATAGATTAGAGTGAAAAGTGAAAAAAGGAGTGAAAAATTATGAGAGTTATAATGAATTTTCTAATAGCGGTAATAATAGTTACTGTATTTTCGGCTCATATCAGAGGGGCACAGTATATCAATCTTGCTGTCGTAAATTTTTATAGTGACCAGAGTACCGGTCAGGGATTTTCCGAAACACTTACTGAAAAACTTGCAACACTGCAACATATAAATGTAATACAGAGAGAAGCTCTGAGGCCTGTGATGGAAGAAATGGGCATTTCACCGGGACAAAAACTCGATCTTGCAAGAGGTCAATCACTGGGAAAAACTCTCGGTGCCGACTATCTTCTTTCTGGCACATTGAAAGAAAAAGAAAATAAAATAACTGTTATATACCAGCTTTTTGACGTTACTAAAGGTACAGTAGTAGCAGAAGAAGCGGTAAGCGGGAAAAAGGAAAAACTCTTTGATCTTCAGGGGGAAATATCGGTAAAAGTGGCAAAATATTTTAACAGTCCTGTCACTTCAGACATGAAAGAAAAACTCTATTTTATGCCCACAAAAAGTATGGAAAGTTTTGACAGATTCTCAAGAGGGCTCCAGTTATACGAAGGAAACCGTATAGATGAAGCTTACAGTTTCTTTTTAAACTCCGTTAAAAGCGATACTGCTTTTCTTGATGCCCACAGATATTTTGAATATACTGCAAGAAAAACGGGAAAACTAGATGATTTTATAAAAACCTATGAAAAAATGCTCTCTTCCGATCCTGACAATGCAGTTTTACTCAATTACCTGGGCAATGCCTATCTGGATAAAGGCAATTTTACTGAGGCGGAAAATCTCTACAAAAAATCTATAGGAATAGAACCGGCCTTCGGGAATCCTCACAACAATCTTGCCACCATCTATGTAATGGGGCAGAAATATAAAGAAGGACTTGAAGAATTTCAGAAAGCTCTCAAATATTCTGACAGAAAGGCTCCCGTATTTTACAATATAGGACTCTGTTATATAAATATGGGAGATAAAGATAAGGCAAAGGAATATTTCATGAAAGCCCTTGAAATAGACAGAAAAAATCCTGATTTCATTGCGGCAAGATATTATATCTACGGCGTAAAAGTCCTCGTTACTTCAAGAGAAAAACATGTTCCCGCCGAGGTTTTCGGAGAAATTCTACTTAACTCTGAGCCGGTATTTGAAATTCAGACATCGGTAGGAGGATTTTCTCCTTCCACAAGGGCAGCCATAATAGCAGGAAGACTGGAAAACATGATTTCATCAGGGCTGAAACCTGTTGAGATTGAAGTAGGGAAAATGAAAAATGAAACAGTCCTTCAAACTGCAGGAGGGCAGCTTATCATGACTTTCACTAAAAAAATGGCGGAAAGAGAAGGGGCAACACCGGGAAAACTGGCAAAGGCAAAACTGGAAACACTTAAAAAAATACTCACTTCCGCCACATCTGTGTCCTATTCCGAAGGAGGATTTGTCCTTCAGGGACAGAGTGAAAAAATAAAAGACATGAAAGGCATTTCAACAGAAGCTACATATCTTCACAGGGGTGATGCATTCTACAGTGAAGGTAACAAAGATAAAGCAGCAGAAGAATATAAAAAAGCCCTGGAAGTCAATTCGTCATTCTCACCGGCTTATTTCTGCATGGGAATCATTTATTTCGAACAGAAAGATTATAAAAATGCCATAAGTAATTTCAGCAATGCCATAAAATACAATGATAAAAACATTGATGCCTGTATATGGCTCGGAAAAAGTTATAAAGAATCAGGGAATGTGAAAGAAGCAAAAGAATTTTTCACGAAGGCTCTGAAGTTAGATCCCGGTAATAAAGAGGTTAAAGGGTATATGGAAAAAATTTGAAATCGTGCTAGATGTCCCCTCATCCCCCTGCCCCTTCTCCCGGCGGGAGAAGGGGAGAAATAAAAATTGCAGGTAAGAGGTGTCTTATATGAAAATATTCAGTTATATTATCTTTCTGCTTCTGGCTGTGTCTGCAGTGAAAGCATCGGAAACAGATCTTTTAAAATCCATAGAAAATAAAAACTCCGCTCTCTTTATAGAGATGAAAACGGACAGACCTCAGAATACAGTAACAGAAGGAGAAGATATTGTCTATTATATTGCTGCGAATAAAGACTGTTACATTACAGCTATA
>JBEHWP010000968.1:0-2416 GCA_040217665.1 Vulcanimicrobiota bacterium | reverse complement strand
AATCTTTCAAAGCAGGGAGTAAACCTTTTGAAGCTAAATCATGTAGCCCATCCGGCGGATGAAGATAAAAGAAATCTTGAGTTTCAAGATTTTTCAGAAGTGACCATATCATTCACTCGTCATGAATAAGAGGTGTAACATGGATCTTTTAATAAAAAACGGAACTATTGTCACAGCCTGTGATATTTACAGAGCAGATATAGCTATAGAAGGAGAAAAAATTGTTCTTATAGGACATAATCTCCCTGAAGATAATGTCAGAATAATAGATGGTGAAGGGAAATATATTTTCCCGGGAGCCATAGATGTTCATACCCATTTTCAACTGCCAGTGGCAGGCACTGTAAGTTCTGATGATTTTGAGAACGGAACGAAAGCAGCAGCAGCAGGCGGTGTGACTACTGTTATAGATTTTGCAAATCAGGAAAAGGGAAAACATCTCATAGAAGGTGTGGAAGAAAGAAGAAAAGAAGCAGAAGGAAGAGTCGCCATAGATTATTCTCTTCATTTATGCATTACAGACTGGCATAAACATATTTTAAAAGAAATAAAGGAAACGGTTGATTATGGTATTCCTTCCTTTAAGATGTTTATGTGTTACAAAAGCAGAGGGCTTATGAGTGACGATGAAGCACTGTTTTCTGCTCTGGAAAGCACGTGCCTCTATGGTTCTTTAATATCTGTCCATGCAGAAAGTCCTGTTGTACTGGAGATGCTTGTAGACCGTTATGAGAAAGAAAAAGAGAAATACGGATCTTATGCCCATGTGCTGTCACGACCTAATTTTATTGAAGAAGAAGCGATTGTGAGAGCAATAAAATGGGCAGAAGTAACAGGAGGAAACCTTTATATCGTTCATATGTCGACAGGGGAGGGAGCAGATGCAGTAAAAGCTGCCAGGGACAGAGGTGTCAAGGTTTTTGCAGAAACCTGTCCTCAATATCTTTTGTTGGATGATGAAGTTTTCAAGAGAGAGAACGGACACTGGTATGCTACATGTCCTCAGGTAAAAAAGAAGAAGGATCGTACAAGACTCTGGGACGGACTTGTCAGAAAAGAAATAGATGTAATAGGAACTGATACATGCACCTTTACTACAGCACAGAAAAATGCCTGGCATGGAGATTTTACAAAAATACCTTACGGTCTGCCGGGAGTGGAAACAATGGTTCCGCTTATATACAGTGAAGGTGTGGCAAAAGGCAGAATATCCTTGAATAGATTCGTTTCAATTGTAAGTACAAATCCTGCAAAAATCTTCGGACTTTATCCTCAAAAAGGAACTATCGTTCCCGGTGCTGATGCTGATATTATTATATTTGATCCGAAAAAAGAAACAATAATTCATCCTGAATTACTCCAAACAAACTGTGACTGGTCGCCATATGAAGGTATGACCGTAACAGGTCAACCTTATATGACCATATGCAGAGGAAAAATAGTTGCAGAAAAGGGAAAATTTACCGGTCAGACAGGTTATGGAAGATTTTTAAAAAGAAAAGCACAGGGTGTTTTATAGTGGTCTGTTACACTGTCACTTTGAAAATAGAAAAAAATGATTGTTTCTATCTGTAATGACTCGTTTTTTATATAAATATTCAGGAATAAAAGAGAGAAAAAATGGGTATAATTTAATTACTGAGGTGAGCATACATAATACATATATGCTCCTGTAAAGGGTGATACATGCTTGGTACCGAGACTGGTAAAAGGGTATCCATAAAAAGCTTCTGCCTGGCAGGTAGAAGTTAATAAAATGGTTACCAACTTATCTGGAGCGCTAATTAGAGACTGTATGAAAATAACTCTGGCAAATTATGGCTCTTGTCCTCCCGTCACCCGTGACGCGTTACGCGTTACGCGTCACGATTGTAAATATGATAAGGTTATTTTTTTACAACCCCTTATGCTCAGGTCAATAAAATAATTGATAGAAAGGTTTCTTAAATGGAGAAAGAAAAAATAATATCAATAAAGAATATTGTAAAAATTTACAACAGGTTGAATAAAAAGCAGACTATAACTGCATTGAAAGGTGTTTCTTTCGATATAGAAAAAGGTAAAATCTTCGGTTTTTTAGGCCCCAACGGTTCGGGGAAAACAACCATTATAAAAATAATCCTTGGTATTATACCTCAGACTTCAGGGGAAATAACAGTTCTTGGCCATTCACCTATGAACAGGGAAAGTAAAAGATATATAGGTTATCTTCCTGAAAGCCTTTATTATCCTGATTTTACAAATCCGTTAAAACTACTTCAATTTTATGCAGGCCTTTATGATATGAGCAAAAAAGAAACGGCAGAAAGGATAGATTATGTTCTGTCTCTGGTAGGTCTCAGTGATAAAAAGAAAACAAAGATAAGGGAGTTTTCCAAAGGTATGGTACAGCGTTTTGGTATAGCACAGGCCATTC
>JBEHWP010000967.1:0-2418 GCA_040217665.1 Vulcanimicrobiota bacterium | reverse complement strand
TAATAATAGTGCATAACCCTGACGAGTTTCTGTCTCCTGAAGAGGAAGAAAAGCTTGCCACGGTAACAGGAGAAAAAAATGAATATTTCAGAAGATCTTCTCAAAAGGTTGAGTAAGCTGATACATAAAAAAACCGGCCTTTATTTTCCTGAAAACAAATGGAATGATCTGGAAAGAGCAGTTATTTCATATGCAGAAACTGTTAATATCAGAGAGCCGGAATTATGTATAGACTCATTGCTGTTATCCCATGGAAAAAATTTAAATATACTGGTGGAAAAGCTTACTGTAGGAGAAACTTATTTCTTACGGGATATGAACATATTCCGACTGTTAGAAGAAAAACTTTTACCACCTCTTATGCATCTCAGAGAGAATAGCGGGAAATATTTAAGGATATGGAGTGCAGGATGCAGCACAGGGGAAGAACCTTATTCCATAGCAATAGTAATTAACAGACTGATGTCTGATATGAGAGAGTGGAAATTGAATATTATCGGAACTGATATTAACAATAGCTCCCTTGAAAAAGCCAGACGGGGCCTTTATAAAGAATGGTCATTTCGGGAAACACCTCTATGGTTTAAAGAAAAATATTTTGAGAAAATAGATAGACATAACTTTTCCATAAGAAGCGACATAAAAAAAACCGTCATTTTTTCACGTTTGAATCTGGCAGAAGATATTTATTCCGGAATGTTTCATAATATGGATATAATCTTCTGCCGCAATGTGCTTATGTATTTTTCCTCAGACATAAGGGGAAAAATTATCAGCCGTTTTTATGACTCTCTTTCTGAAGGAGGATGGTTTATTATAAGCCCGTCCGAATCCTCTTCTCTTGACGGTTCAAAATTTATTCCAGTCCATTTTCCCGGTGCCATATTATATAAAAAAGATAGAAATAATAAATTTTTTTATATGGTTGATAAAACAGATACATGGGAATTACAGATGGGGCAGGATTATATACTTCCCTTTGAAAAAATTAAATCAGAATCGTTTGCAGAACTGACCGGATTAAAAAAGGTTGAAGAAGAGACATGCTGTTATATGCCTTCAGATTCTCTCTCTGTAACGGTTAAAGAGGAAACAGAGCAGGATATGACAGAATATGAAGCAGCATTAAAACTTTATGAGAAGGGCCATTACAGAGAGGCTTCAGAGAAAATGGAAGATTTTTTTAATAAAGGTCATATATCATCATCCCATACGGACGGTATGGTAGTTCTGGCAAAATCCTGCAGTAATCAACATAATTATGCTTCTGCAGAACAGTGGTGTAAAAAAGCAATAGAATATAAAAAGACAGACAGATATTATTACTATCTTCTTTCTACCATACTTCAGGAACAAAATAAGATTGACGAAGCCATTACAGCATTGAAAAAAGCCATATATCTTGACGAAAATTTTATTATTCCTTATTTTTTAATGGGAAGTCTCTATCTGAAACAGGGAAAAACTAAAGAAGCAGAAAAACAGTTTGAAAATACTCTTTCTATGCTGGATAATCTGAAAGAAGATGCAATTTTATATGATTCTGACGGGATGACAGCAGGAAGGTTGAAAGAAATTGTTAAAATCATGACAGGGAAATAATTTATATGAAAGAAAAAAATTATAAATATTACAGAAAAATGGACTGTGAAACAGGAGAAATTATCCTTACAGAAGAAGAGAAAAAGGATATTTTAATAAAGAGAGCAGAAATACTTGCCAGGGATATTTTTGCTGAAAGAGAGGGAGAGAGGACTCAAATCGTGGAATTTATGCTTGCCGGTGAAAAATACGGTATTGAAGCCATATATGTAAGAGAAATTTTCCCACTGAAAGACCTTACTCCCATACCGTGTACACCGTCTTTTATAACAGGTGTTATAAATGTTCGCCACGAGATAGTGTCAGTAATGGATATAAAAAAATTCTTCAATCTTCCCGAATGTGGTATAACAGAATTGAACAGGGTTATTATTCTGAAAACAGATGATATGGAGGTCGGTATTCTCGCAGATTCCATAACAGGTGTTACCGGTGTAGATATTGACGGACTTCAGACATCGATGCCAGGTCTGACTGATATAGGAACAGAATATTTAAAAGGTATTGTAGAAGGGCCTTTAATAATCCTTGACGGAGGGAAAATACTTTCAGATAAAAAGCTGATAGTTTCTGAAGAGGTAGAATGAATATTTCGGAAAATTTCATAACTATCTGTAAATAGTGATCTCGTAATGGGTAATGCGTAATGCGTGATGCGCAGGGATTAAACCCGTCACACGTTACCCGTCACGAGAATTTAAGAATATACAGAAATTTGCATGTTTAAGGAGTAAAATATATGAATATTATCAAGAAAAATCTTATGATTAAATTAATGTTAGCTTTTTTTATTTTTTCTTCTGTTACTGTTATTGC
>JBEHWP010000966.1:0-2420 GCA_040217665.1 Vulcanimicrobiota bacterium | reverse complement strand
CTTTCAGCCGTCCTGCCCCTGGCCAGTCGGTAGCAGATCCTATTTCGGTAAATGATACTTACTGGACTGATTATATAAGCCTCGGACTAAATCAGACATCCAATTTTATAAGAAGAGAACGTATTACACCCGGTGACAGGAACACAGACTGGAATCCGACTATATTTACTTTTACTACCGGTAATTATTCAGGTAATAATATTCAAATTATTTTGCCTTTCAGTACTCTCGGTAATCCCCAGAGTTTGTATTTTGATATTATTACTACTGACTCAGGCGGAGTTCCCAGAGATGCACTTGGCTTTGGCACAGGAACATTTTCAGATAGTTATAATATCGATATGACCAAAATAGGTATAGCTCAAACATTAACTGACGTTCAGAATGATATAGTAACATCTCCTGCTCCGCCGGACGGCTTTATGCCAGTATCTTCATCGTATGATATAATTTCCGGTCAGATAACAATAAAACTCCAGTAATTTTAGCTATCAGTTATTAGCTGAAATCTGAATGCTGATAGCTGATAGCTATTATTAAAATTGAAATGCCGGATTTGAAATCTGACTCTGAATATCCTGAAGAATTGGCAATATAGGGCCTTCCGGTGAGGCCCCTATTTTAAAGGTTTCATAAGGAAACGCTTTAATGGCAATCTGTAATACAAATTCATCTCTATAGGTACGATATGCCATAGACCACAGCCAGCAATGACAGTCCTTTGTTAACTTGAAATCCTGATTTCCGAACTGGTTGCTGTAAAAATTATAAGTACTTGCATATTCAAATCTCCATTCAGGGTGAACCGTAAGATCCAGACGTGTGTCAAAGGTCTGAGCTTTATGCTGATTTAAATCATAGGCAAATCCAAAATTAAAAATCAAATTATTTCTGGGACGAAAATCAAAACGTGTTACTATAGGATTAAAGGTTTCATTGGTTATATTATAACCTGTATTTAAAGAAAATTTCCATATATTTTAATCGTAAAGTTCCATCTGATAGGACATGGAGTGATATGAAGACCCCACTCCATCAAAGCTGAAAGGAGAATAACCGTTTGGTATATTTGATGAAAAATTTAATGTGCTTCTGAAATGGTTTGCTATGGTATTATTTAAATTTATATTGGTGTTAAGTATATATCTTGCTTCTCCTGAACCATAAAAGGTCTGATCCAGATAAGAACTTATACTTAAATTATGACTTTCTGCAAAGTTAAAATTCTGATTGTAATTTAATTTTAAATTACCTCTGGACATTTTTGTTTTTGTAGACTGTTCATCATAGTAACCGAAACTGAAGGATGTATTTATTGGTATGGTAACATCACCTATACTGAAAGGATTTGCCTGGGTAAACGTTACATCAGGCGTTTTCTGTGTAAAATACTGTGTATAATTTGAACCACTGTAATCTACAGTAAAATCCATGTTTACAGGCCCCATGGGGGTTCTGCCGGTAAAAAGTAATTTAGTCTGATTCCTGTCATCTGATGACGGACTGCTGTCATTTACATTGTTAAGCTGAAAATTAGTAGAAAGAGTATCAAAAAATGTATGACTGTGTGTAATATTAAAGGTAGTATTCGTATTTAAGCTGGAACCTTTAAAATAATTTGTAGTGAAATTTGTACTGCTTTTTTCTCCTCTGTAATTCAATGTAAGACTGGAACTTATATTTGGATTGGTTACAAGTGATATACCAGTATTTTTAGTCATATTTACCGAAAAATTCATAGTCAGAGCATCTGTAAGGTTTTGATTATGGCGAAAATTAAATTGATTGTTAACTATATTATTCTGTGAACTCTGACGAAGATAAGAAAAAGAACCTGTTCCTTTCTGTCCTACTCTGTAATTATGAGTAAGACCATAACTCACACCCAGATTACTGGCATAATCTATGTTTGTGCTGCCATAATGATTATTGCTCAAATAATAATAGAACAATTGTTTTACAAAGAAACCTTCAAATTGATTGTATCCTATTCTCGGAAGGAATTCCTGCCTGGCCCTTTCCTTCAGAGAAACAATTACAACAGGCAACCATAATAGTTTATAACCTTTATAATATACATTTACACTTTTTGCAACTACTTTGTCTCCTGCAGTAACATCAATTGAGCCTGCAGTCATATTATAATGTTCATTCGGATGTGCTCGATCACATGTTGTAAACTCTCCTTCCCTCAGAAAAAGATTGTCAGGTTGCGTATCAGTTTCTTCTCCTCTAAAAAAGATATAATCACTTACATTATTACCTTTTACCTTGAAATTTTTTGTTTTTCCTTTGCCTCTGAATAGTATCCCTTTTTTTTCTCTTAGATTATAGGTCAGCAGTTCTCCCTGTACCTGGTCATCCTGATCTTTTAAGTATACATTACCAAAGGCTCTGATTATTCTTTCATGTTTCTGTAA
>JBEHWP010000965.1:0-2424 GCA_040217665.1 Vulcanimicrobiota bacterium | reverse complement strand
CTCAGGCATAATCAAATTTTGCTTTCTTCGTAAAAATCAATTCCCATATCTGTCAAATTTCTGTTTTTTTCATGATTTATGGCAAAGAGTTTTTTCCCACAGTTAATAAGATCTTTACATAATTGTTCTGTTTTCCCCCCTGGTTCGGCAAAAGTAATTATTATCCTGTCTGCCAGTGATGATACAAACTGGTTACGGTAAAGAGATGTTTCCATAGTTGCTCGTTTTTGAGATTTCTCAAATGGCGATAAAAACAGTATTCTGCCTTTATCAAAAGCTTCTTTGTATTCCGCTTTAATTCTCATACCTTCAATGCCTCTTGCAGGGCAGATTATGATTGGATTTTTACCCTGAAGGAGAATTGTTAGAACTTCTTTTTCTACTGGAGAATGGAATCCTCCTATAACTGTTATGACCTCTTCTTTAAATTTCTGTGCCATATCATAGGTCTGAAGCATTATATTGCCGGGGCATTTGAGTGAACAGAATATAGCTGTTAAATTGTTATTGAGTATATCAAGGTTACCAAGGGTATATATTTTTTTTGGTGCATTTTTAGACATATATTTTTGCACTTTTTCAGGATAGCCGGTTTTATTTTTATAGAGGATAGCAGGCTTATTCATATTACTGATGTCTCCTGTGCCAGATTTTTACAAGAATGTTCTATATTATATAATCTAAAATTGTCCATAAATTGTCCATAAATTGTCCATAAAATCATACTCTAATATATCTACTTTATTTTGATATAATAATTGATAATAAAATCAAGTTCTTCTTCTGTAAAACCATAACTTTTTCAGGAAAAACTTTGAAGTATATAAGTATTATGTTATAATATTTTTAAGGATTAGTAAAGATTAATCTTTCAATCAAGGAGGAGATAATATGGTAGTTCAACATTTAAATAAACTGGTACCGGATTTAATCAGTGAAATTACTATTCAATTACCAGATGAAGTTACGCAACAGGGAAAAAATGAAGCTGCTATAAAATTATTACAGGAATGGGCAAATGACGAATCTGGCTATGATGAAAAAACATGGCCAGTAGTAAAGAAAGCAATTGAAGAAAATCGTCTTTCTATAAGGAAAAAATTCAATGATTAAACCTGTTGTACTGGATTCTGGTCCTCTTGGAAAACTTGCCCATCCACGTGTTAATAAAGATATAAAATTATGGTTTGAAACATTCCTAAAAAATGGTAATATTGTTATTATTCCAGAAATTGCTGATTATGAAGTCCGGCGAAGTTTAATACATGCAAATCTTTTAAAATCAATTGAGCGTCTTAATGAACTTAAAGAAATACTGTTATATCTTCCCATAAATACAGAGTCTATATTCCTACAACAAGGGGATAATCAAATTTCTCCAGAACAGGTGATAAAGTTATACCACTTTGATTTTCCTGTTGAGCCTCCAGAAGTTTTCTTGCCACATCACGTGCTATTTCCAGAGTTTCCGAAACAGTCCTGCCCTGAGCCACAAGGCCCTGAATATCTTTTGAAGTTGCAAGATAGACCCCTTCCGGTAATTTTTCAATGTGAATTTTTATTATCTTTTCCATAAACATTACCTCTCAAAATTAGATTTCTAAATTAATATTAACAGGTAAACATTGTTAAATCAATCTTCTTCCTGAGCCTCTTTTCCCATTCGATATTTGATATCATAGTTGATGATAAAATCAAGTTCTTCATCTGTAAATCCGTAGTGTTCTGCAAGGAATCTGTCTATTTCATCGATGATTGGTTTAGAATGTTTTGGATAAATACATTGAATACTCATTTTACCTAAATTTTCATAATTCATTTCAAGTATCTTAGAGTTTTTTTGAATATCACTCATCAATTTGTTAGATAAAATTGATAACTGATTAATATTATTTTTTAATGCATGTTCAAAAACAAAGGGTAATGTATTTATCTCACGTTTATTGAGATTTCTACAATCAGAATAAATAGTTAATAGCCAATAAAATAAGTTGGAATTCAGTAAAGATAGAAATACATTTCTAATAGTTTCATTTTCAAAAGGTATTACTTTCAGTTCTGACGGTTCTCTTTTATTACTTTTATTATCATAAATAGAAGGTATAAAATTTAAAATTTGCACGAACCCACTAAGTTTACGAGTATAATAGATGTTATATTTTGCCGATTTATTTATATAATTTTCTAAAATTTTTAATTGTGATAAAACCTTTGTTAAAATACTTCTTTCTAATGTATAACCAATTTTTGAAAAGGATCCATTTCTAGTAAATTCGCTAGAATTTATGTAAGATATTAGATAGAAAAGATCTGGCCTTTGTATTGTTAGCCATTTATTGTATTTAGTAGTAAATATCTTAGCTGTAATAGAATTAATTTTTTTTGCTAAAATAATAGAAAGACGAATATGCTCAAGTCCATCAA
>JBEHWP010000964.1:0-2430 GCA_040217665.1 Vulcanimicrobiota bacterium | reverse complement strand
AGTTTTTATTAATTCCAGTAATTGCTTCCTTTCATCATCCGTAAGGGTTACTATATATCTCTTTTCCATAATGGCCTCCTATTTTTTAGACCATTATACTACATTTTTTCATTAGTTTAAATCATAGTGGCTGTCTACTAGTTACAAAAATTATATAAAATCATGGAAATTTATATCAATATTTTCTATAAAGATTTTCCATCTAAATCTGCCGGGAAAATCAATAAATATGTTATAATTACAGTATAAATCCCAAAAAATAAAAAGGTCTGATTGTAATGATAAGGACTTATGAACTTAAAACAGAGATGAATAAAAGCAAAAAAGAAAAAGTCCTGTCTGTTATGGAAGAATATAGACATACTGCTTCTCTGATAGCTAAAAAAAGGAGAATGAAAATTAAATTTTCAGAAGAAAGTTAAGGAATTATTATGGAATTTTTATGTGTACCTGTAGTTTTTATTGGATTTATTGCTTTTCTTATAGCTTATTTTATCCATAGTTTTATTACCGGCGCAGATAAAAAGAAAGTCTGGGAAAAATTTGCCGGTGATTATGGACTTAATATTACACCGGGATTTTTGTTCTCATTTCCAAAAATTACAGGAACATATAAAAGTTTTAATTATGCTCTGCAATCCGTTACAGAAGGAGATGGTGACAGCAGTGCAACTTATACTGTTATTACTTTTGAATTACCTCAACCTTCAAAATATACTCTCTATATGTATCAGGAAGGTTTTTTAAGTAAAATAGGAAAAATGTTAGGAAGTCAGGATATTCAAACAGGAAATAGAGAGTTTGACGATGCCTTTATGATAAAAAGTGACACACCGTGTATGGTGCCGGAATTACTGACTTCCGCATTACAGAGAAAAATGCTACATGGACACTACCTTATAAATCTATCTCTTTCAGGAAATAAACTGGTAAATAAAACATTGGGAACCATAACGGAAGAAAAGGATTTGCTATATTTAAGCGAGCTTCTGTGGGAACTTGCAATGAATATCTGCGGAGAAAAAATCTCTGACTCTTCATACGACATATTTCCAAAACCTTTAAAACATGACAAATTTCCTGTAACATTAAAAAGTGATATCGTTAATGAAAAATTACAGAAAAAACAGGAACCTGAAAGTGATTTCACAGGCAATATTACGGACTCTCAAATTTTTTCAAAAGAAGAAAAACGTTGCCCTTCCTGTAGTTGTAATTCACCTGCACAAAATAAATACTGTATAGATTGCGGAAGGGAACTATAAACAGGCAAAGGAATTTTTTTATGGATTGCACCGTCTGTATGATAATCTTTTTCTCGCTTCTAATCATTATGACCTTTATCAGTTATTCTCACCATATAAATATGAATAAAATAGAAGTATGGAGAAAATTTTGCGATCATGCAGGACTTACTATGACTGCAGAAAAGACATCATCTTTTCCTGTAGTTAAAGGAATATATAAAGGTTTTGATTATAAGTTAAATGTCAGAAAGGAATACAATGGGGCAGGGCTGAAGGAATATACTGTTATTACTATGGAAATACCTGAATATAGAGACTGTAATCTCTATATCTATCAGAAAACTCATAAAAACATTATGGAGACAGATATTAACACAGGAAGTATGGAATTTGATCGTGCTTTTATAATAAAAAGCCAGACTCCATATATAATACCGGATTTACTCACTTCTGAATTAAAAAGAAAAATGTTGTCAGGAAGGCATATTATAAATATGTCTCTTACAGGAAATAAAGTGGAGAATATAACAGAAGGAATTATAGGAGAGAGCCAGGATCTCCTGTATTTAAGCGAGATCATGTGGGAATTTGCAATGAATGCCTGTGGAGAAAGTATTTCAGATACTTCAGATGATACGTTTAAAAAGCCATCGAAGCTTGATATAATTCATGCACAATTACAGAAAAAGAAAGCTCTGGAGAGTGACTTTACAGTCGATATTCACCAAAATCCATCTTTTTTAGAGAAAGAAAAAATCTGTCCCTTCTGCAGTTCCCTTTCACCTGCTGAAAATAAATTCTGTATAGAGTGTGGAAGAGAAATTTAAAATTAAGAGAATCTTTTTTTATATTCTTTCATCTATATTTAAAAAGGAGTGTTTTTATATGCCAGTATATGAATATGAATGCAAAAAATGTCTGAAAAGGTTTGAAAAAATTCAAAAAATCGGGGAAGACGGACGCAATCTTTCCTGCCCCCTGTGCGGTGAAAAGGAACCGAAAAAATTAATTTCATCTTTTTCTTCCAGAACAGAAAATTCCTGCAGTACTTCAGGATTTTCTTGAGGGCCAAAAAAATAAAGATCCGTGCAGATCTTATATGGAAGTGACCGCTCCCACCGCCAAGTCCTAATGGACTATGGCGGAGGCTTCTAGAGCTTCCATGCTCAAGGACTCCAGGCCC
>JBEHWP010000963.1:0-2434 GCA_040217665.1 Vulcanimicrobiota bacterium | reverse complement strand
GCAGCTCTATCTGCCAGTGGTATTTCTCCTCTTCTATCTTCTTCCTGCTGGTATTCTGCACTCTCCTGTATTTCCTGTTGTAGTTCCTCTCCGGTAGATGGGAGATTTGGACTTTTTGATCCCGATAGTTTTGGTTTTCCCATAATTGTTCCTTTGCCACCTCCATCTCCGTCACCGGATTTTGCAAATAACCTTGGTTTTGCTCCGCCACCTTTCGGGGTAAGTGGAACTGTCGGATTTTGCCTTGCTCCTGCCTGTTCTTCTATTATCTGTTCTTCTTCTGCACCCTGATCGTGCCTTCTGGATTCAAGCAGTTTTTTCTTCGGTTTAAGCTCTATTACCTGACTTGGTGCTTCCTGTGGCTGAGATGTTTTGGGTATTAACTGTTGTTTTCCTTTACTCAATGGTATAAGTTTTTCCGTAGGAGGAGCTTTCAGGGAAGAAGCTGAGGGAGAAGCCTTTGAGTCTTCAAGGGCAGATAGTTTACTTATTGAACCTTTTGCTGAAATTCTTACCATAGCATCTTCATCCTTAAGAGCATCTTTCAGGGGTTCTATAGCTTTTTTATCCCTGAGTTCTCCAAGAGCTTTTACCGCTGCCCATCTTACATAGGATTCTTTATCCTTCAACATCATTATAAGAGGATCAACGGCCCTTCCGTCATTTAATTTTCCCAGAGCATCCACTGCAGCCCATCTGACATAGAGATTTTGATCTGACAGTGCGTTTATTAAAGGCTCTACAGCCGATATATCTTCCAGTTTTCCGAGAGATTCTGCTACAGCTTTCCTGACATAAATATTTTCGTCGTTAAGTGTATTTATGAGTGGTTCTACTGAACAGGGATCCCCTAATTTCCCCAGAGCTTCAGCTGCAAATTTACGTACAGACATACTTTCATCAGATAATGCATTTATAAGAGGTGTTACAGATCTTTGATCTATAACCTTGCCCAGCCCTTCTGCTGCAAATTTTCTAACTAAAGAATTATCCGAACCGAGAGCTTCTATAAAAGGATCAGCTTCTGTTTTACTATCTAATTTATCCAGAAATTCTGCTGCTCCCTTGCTGGCTGCCGGCCCCTGACTTTTTAATTCCTCTATAATCCTGTATATTTCAGCACTCTCCGCCATTTTCAGGCACCTCCATAATTACTCTACTTCTTTATTACTGCTCTGACATATTTTTTGTTGTTTAATTATAAAATTAATGTCCCCATATGTCAATTAATTAATATATTTAAGTGAATTTTTGCATAGCACTTTCTATGAGATTTAATACATAATTATTTTTGAATTTTACAGCCAGTTTATAGGCTTTATCAAGTTCTTCCGTATATTCTTTTATTTTTTTCTGGCCTGCCAGAGCAAGAGCCATATTATAATTTATACCGGCATTATCAGGTGCCAGTTTAGCTCCCATATTATAATAATAATATGCTGTATCAAATTTTTTCTGTTCATAATACAGATTTGCCAGTTCACAGTATATGTCAGCATCATAAGGATTAATATCCATTGCCTTCTTCAGACATTGAACTGCTTCTGTATGTTTATCTGTTTCAATATATATTTTTGCCAGATTAAAATAACTGAAATAATTACAGGGATCAAGTTCCAGAACCTTTTTATATATTTCTCTGGCTTTTTTTATTTCCCCCTGTTTTTGATATATAAAAGCCAGATTGTAATTCAGAACAGGATTATCCGGTTCTATCAGAAGAGCTTCGTGAAAACAATCCATTGCTTCGTAAAGTCTGTTCTCTTCGGATAATATGGCCCCCATATCAGATAATATATATATATTCCCCGGTTCCAGTTCCCTCGCTTTATTTAAATGTTTAATTGCTTCCTGGAAATTATTTTTTTCATATAAAACAAGTGCTATATTTTGATGAATATTAACATTATTTTCATCAAGTTTCAATGCTTTTTTATAATTTTCCAGAGCCTCTTCTTTATTGCCTGTCAGAGCCATCAAATTTGCCATATTATTATAAGCTTCTGTGAACGTTGAGTCAATATTAAGAACTTTTTTATATTCTTCTATGGCTAATCTATAACGGCCTTTATGAGTCAACTTTATACCGAGATTATAATGAAAATTCTGTTCTAATATTTCTTCCTTCTCAGGTAAAATTTCCTCTTTAGAATTTTCTTCAGAGCTACCCTTCTTTCCTGCATCTTCTGTGAAATTTTCCATTTTCTCTTTCAAACCAGCTATTTCAGGGATTTTATATTTTTCTTTCGCCGGCAATGAAGGCACTTTATCTGTGTCAGAAGTATTTATTTTTTTTATCACAGGAAGTTTTTCCTTCACATGAAGTTCTTCTTTTAGATCAATTCTGTTTCCCTTTATTACAGCAGGTTTTGCCCTTACAGAAGGCTCTTCTTTCAGATCAATTCTGTTTCCCTTTATTACAGCAGGTTTTGCC
>JBEHWP010000962.1:0-2440 GCA_040217665.1 Vulcanimicrobiota bacterium | reverse complement strand
AGGCAGGTATAAGACGGAGAAAGGATTTTGTCCTGGAAACGGTGGAAGCCATGAAAGATAATATTTCATATAAAGGAACAGATTATTATGCAGGTCTTAATGTGACAGAAAAATGTAACTTACTTGCCTATGTTTCTGATTATAACTATTCTGATGGTAATAATGGAACTTACAGTGAAATAGCCGGGTTTTACAGGTTATGGGATAATAAAAAAAATACATGGATAACAGCAGGTATAAGCCATACAGGATTGCATCATACCTTTGAAAGTCCTTTATATTACAGTCCTCTTGATCTATCTCAATGGAATTATTCTCTGGAATGGGATATTTACTGGACAGACAATTCTCTTTTAAGAATAAATTATATGCATTCATCAAACGAACTGAGTGATTATAATATTTATTCAATGTACGTAGATCATAAAATCAGTGATGATTTTTTTCTCTATGGAGAATATATAAAAGGTCTGAGCAGAGTTGGAAGGATTGGTGTTATAGAACCAGATACAAAGGATTACGAATTGACTTTAGGATTGAAGGCCAGATTTTAGATTTCAGATAATTCCTATTTCTTTAAAGAGGAAAAGATATACTATTCTCGAAATATATATCAATATATATTATATTTTTTACTGATTTTGACCGATGCTGACAATTTATACAAAATCCACGCATCATATGTCACGAAAAAAAGGATGATTATTATATGAGTGAAGCCAGAAGAAAAGCTCTTCTTGCAGAAGATACAATTCCCATAAGACTTGTTATTAAAACCATTATGAGTAAAATCGGCTATGAACTGACCATTGTTGATAACGGCGTGGACGCAGTTCAGCAATCTGTTGATCTGCAGCCTGATGTTATTTTAATGGATATAATGATGCCTAAAATGGATGGTATTCAGGCTACCCTGAAGATCAAGACAAATCCGAAAACAAAACATATTCCTGTAATAATGCTGACTGCTTTAAAGACATCAGATGCAGTTCTTACAAGTTATGATTACGGTGCAGATTATTATATAAACAAACCTTTTTCGAATGAGGAGCTTATAAAGGCCATCAAATTTGTGGAAAAAATACAGAACAGACCTGTATGATGAAAGTAATAAGGAATGAGCCTGGTATTTGAATTTAATTAAAGGGTTATGGGTTTCGGGTGTTGGGTGTTGGGTTAAAGAGATTAAAAACCTGAAACCCAAAACCCAAAACCTGAAACCCAACACCCATAATTTATACTTTCCTTCCTAGCATCACGTGTTACACGTCACGCGTCACGATGCAGATAATATTATGAATAATAAAGTAACACATTATCTTGAAACTGTTAAAAAACTCAAAAACAGAATAAAATATCCTGTTTTCTGGGAAATAAATATTTTTGCTTTAATACTTATAGTAATTAATATCATTTTATTTCCCTCTGATCCCGGCTATGGTAAAATCCACTCTATTGCCATAAATCCTTTTCTCCTGTTTGTTTTATTTATAGTATTTCGCTACGGTAGTAACTGGGGATTTTATTCAGTCATAATTTCAACCCTTTATTTTATCATCATGCCTCCTCATGGGATGGATTTATACAGACTCATAGATATAGTAATATTTTTTGTTATACTCTTATTCCTTGGCCCGATTCAGGCAGGATATGTGAAAAAAATAAGAGAACTGGAAGAAAATCTTCAAAAATCTGACAGTAAATACAGGGAACTGAATGAACTTTATGAAATAAATTCTTTTTTAAAAGATAATTATGAGAGAAAGATTCTTACCCAGACATCCACTATGACTGATCTCTATCAGGATGCAAAAGATATGCAAAATCTGGAAATGAATGGATTATATAAAGAAATACCTGAGACAGTAATAAAATATGTGGAGGCTGAAAAGGTAACACTTTATATACTGGAAGGTAATTTACTCCACCTGAAAGGTTACGCAGGATATTATGATGAAGAAGAAGGTCCCAGAGATAGAATAGAAATAAGAGAAGCACCTTATAATATAGTGTTTGAAAAAAAAGAACTTATATCTATAAGCCAGGAAAAATTTAAAGAAACTGTTTTATCTGATATGCCTGTTTATATGGCTCCTTTGAAAAAGAATGACGGAGAGATTTTTGGTGTTTTAAATGTTAATACTATCAGTTTTCTGAAGTTTAACCGTGTGACTGAAAGAATATTTTTGCTCCTTTCTGACTGGTGTTCTAAAGCTATAGAAAATGCTATGTCCTATAAAATATCAGAAGGAAGAAGAATAATAAGACCTGATACACAGATATTTAAATATGAATATTTTTCAATGAGACTGGAAGAAGCCTTTCTTAGTGCACAGAATACAGGTGTGGATTTTATTCTTATTCTGGTTAAAATACTGGACTGGCAGAAATTACCTGCTGCCAAAGCACCATCTGTACTGAAATTTGTATCCAGAATAAT
>JBEHWP010000961.1:0-2443 GCA_040217665.1 Vulcanimicrobiota bacterium | reverse complement strand
GGAAGTGTTCTGTAGACAGGTTCTTCAGATTTCGGAAGTGTTCTGTAGACAGGTTCTTCAGATTTCGGAAGTGTTCTGTAGACAGGTTCTTCAGCTCTCGGAAGTGTTCTGTAGACAGGTTCTTCAGCTCTCGGAAGTGTTCTGTAGACAGGTTCTTCAGATTTCGGAAGTGTTCTGTAGACAGGTTCTTCAGATTTCGGAAGTGTTCTGTAGACAGGTTCAGGCTGTGATACAACTGTTATTCTTGGAGAAACCCCTATCGCCATACTGTTAGAATGACCTGCCTGTACAGCAGAAGTTAATGTTTCCTGGAGGATTTTTTTCATTTCCTCTGCTGTAGAAAATCTATCTTCAGCTTTCATCTGAAGGGCTTTCATTATGAAGTTGTTTAATCGTTCACTTATGAGAGGATTTATTTTATTTGCAGGTGTAAAATGAAAGGGAAGCATTGGTTCCATTCCCGTAAGGAGATGATGCATGGTAGCACCGAGTGAATATATGTCACTTCTCGGTTCAGGTTTCCCTACATACTGTTCAGGTGCAATGTAACCTTCTGTACCGACAGCTGTTTTTTTAGTTACTGAACCCGGTTGAACAGTTCTTGCTATACCAAAATCTATAAGCATAACCTTTCCGTCACTGCGCTGAATCATAATATTCGGAGGTTTCAAATCCCTGTACACTATAGGAGAAGGTTGATTATGAAGGTATGCAAGGACATCAAGAATTTGTATCGAATATTCTACCACTCTTTTTTCAGAAAGTCCTCCTTTGCCTTCTCTTTTTAATATTGCTTCCAGATCTTCTCCTTCTATAAAATCCATAACAAGATAAAATTTACCCTGATATTTAAAATGATCTATAACCCTTGGAAGATTAATATGTCTGAGTTTTGCAAGGGTTTTTGCTTCCTGATAAAATCTTTTTTCCGCATAGTCCAGATCTTCCATAGTCGTATAATTACTGAACATTTCTTTGACGGCACATGGTTCGTCAAGTCTGTTGTCTACTGATTTATAAACAGCTCCCATACCGCCTGCTTTTATTAATTCAATGATTTTATATCTTCCGTCAAGTACTGTTCCTGTCGAAAGAGTAATGCTTACCTTTGTAATTTGATTGCCACAACTGCTGCAGAAACGGGCTTCATCGTTATTAGGGCCGCCGCAGCTATTACAAAATACGGGCATAAAGCCACCCCCCTAGTAACTTCAATAATTCTATATGTTAAATTTAAAATCCTTTCTATGTTTAAAATATAGATTCAGAAAGGAGTGAAAAATGAGCAGTGAAAAATGAAAAGTGAATAATGTTCTGCTGAGGTGAGCATAAATAATACATATAAACTCTCGTGACACGTAACGCGTGACCTGTGACGGGAGGAAAATTTTTATTGTCAGTAATATTTGCCGTCCATTTTACCCCTGAAATATACATAAGAAAATCTTTGTGTTATAATATAATATTATGAATGCCAGATTAACACTTCGTAAAGGTCAATCAGATAAAACAGTTATTGAACTTGCCAGTGAAACTATTAAAATCGGCTGCTATCCTGACTGTGATGTGATAGTAGAGAGAGATAAATTTGTATCAGGTATTCATGCTATGATAATATCTTCGGAAGAAAATTATTTTGTTCAGGATAATAACAGCACAAACGGTATTTTTGTAAACGGACAGAGGATAAAGAGGCAGAAATTACAATCAGGAGACGTGATTTCTATTGGAGATGCGGAATTTGAATTTTTTTCTGCCTTTACTTCATGCTTACCTTCTTCTGCAGGTAAAATCACTATAGGAAGAAATCCAGACAGTGATATTTATTTAAATCATGTACAGGTCTCATGGAGTCATGCCACAGTTTATACTTCTCGTGAAGGCACTTTTTTTATTCACGATAATAACAGTAGAAACGGTCTTTATGTAAATGGAATAGAGACGGAAAAAAGAGAACTTCATAAAGGTGATGTCATACAGATAGGCAAATATAAACTTCTTTTTGACGGAACATGTATAAAAAATCTCTGTGAAGAGGGAAGATTGAGGCTGGATGCCAGGAATTTAATAAGAACCGTTTCGGAAAACAAAACTATATTGAATGATATTTCTCTATCCATTCATCCATGTGAATTCGTAGCCATTGTAGGTACAAGCGGTGCTGGAAAATCTACTCTTTTAAAGACCCTGAGCGGAGTTTATCCAAAAGACGAGGGAGACGTGTTTATAAACGGGGAAAATTTTTATGATAAAATGGATTTTTTCAGGAGCCGTCTCGGATATGTTCCCCAGGATGATATAGTTCATGAAGAACTGGATGTTTATAAAGCGTTATATTATGCCGCATCTTTACGATTGCCTGAAGATACGAAAAAAGAAGAAATAGATAATATTATAGAACTCGTGCTTAAAGAAATAGAACTGGAAGAGAGGAAATATACGC
>JBEHWP010000960.1:0-2452 GCA_040217665.1 Vulcanimicrobiota bacterium | reverse complement strand
CTTTCATCTTCGTATAAATCATCTCTAAAAAAATTATCTTTCTGGCTTTTTCTCAGGGCATCCAGTTTACTCCCTATAGCGTAATCAGCTACATCCTCCACCACAGGTTGCTCTTTACGTTTAATTTTTTCTGCTCCAATTTTCTTATTAATCACTGGTATACGAAGTATTTCTTTTTTTAAGTGAGTAACAGAATGGTATCTTTCTGCCGGTTTATCTTTAATAGCTTTTTTTATCAAATTATCTAACTGGGTTGACACATCAGGATTTTTAATTCTTATAGAGGAAAAATTTAGCGTTTCTTTAGGATCTATTCCTGTTAAAAATTGATATAATATTACACCGAGGGAATATACATCAGTACGATTATCTACTTTTGCCTGCATTATTTCTGGCGCGCAGTAACCTTCTCCATCATCAAGTAAATACTGTATTTTTCCTGCCCTGGCCAGTACCATAGAGAAGCCGTATTGTACAAGTAAAATACCTGATGAGTGAATATAAATATGAGATGGATTTAAATTTAATAATAAGATCGGACCTGCCTTCAGACTATGCAAATATTCTATAACTTCTGCCAGTTGTGTTCCTATGGATATTACCTGTTCTTCAGATGTTCTGTTTGAACTTTTAAAGAACTGCTTCAGAGTCTGGCCGGTAGTATATTCCATAACAAAATAATTCTTATTATCTTCTGTAAAATAATCTATTATTTTAGCCAGTCCCGAATGTTCAAGCTTTGAAAAATATTGGGATTTTTCCTGAAAATGCTTTGACAGAGCAGCAGATGTGAGCGGATCGTCAGGAAAAGATTGTATTTCTCTAATAAACCATAACTTATCAGAAAAATGTAAATCCCTGGCTATATATAAATTAAATGTTACAGTCGACTCTATAAGTCCCTGGAGTTGATAACGGGATTGTAATATTTTACCTGAAGGCAACAATACAACTTCCTCCAGTCATTATTGCGGAAGAAAATTATTAAGATAGAAGTCTTAACTTCCTGAGATTTAATTAACAGGTTCAAATCTTAATAATACCAGTTCTTCTCCTGATTCATCATCTTTATATTTCAGGCTATTACTAAGTGTATATCCAACTTTTTCCTCTATATAAGGATCATTTATCCAGACATTACAATCTTTATTAAAAACAGTAACTTCTATCGGAGTACCTAATAAATTTTTTTCTTCTAAATTTTTAACAACAGCTTTTATTAAATTATATTTATAGTTTTCATAATCAGGTAAAATAACCAGATCATCTATAAATACAACCAGCTCATCTATCACAAACTGAGAATCTGAAAACCATGACATTATATACCCTAAAAGGTCATTTTGCTTATCTAAAAGTGCATAACTTAAATTACAGTTATTTGCTTCAATATCTTTCAGATTTCTTCTGATTTCATCCAATCCAAGTTTCGCCTTTGATATTCTGGCTTCAAGATGGGAAACTTTTTCACATAGTACAGGGGAAAGTTTTACCAGTTTCATTATCATTACCTCTCTTTGAGCGCAAGTGTCATTTCAAATTATATCATCTGAACTTTTTTTTTGCAAATAACATATACTTTCTACATGAGGGGTGTGAGGGAACATATCTACAGGTTGAATCAGCCTGATCTCATATTCCAGGTCCCTTAATATTACCAGATCTCTTGCCAGAGTTGCAGGGTTACAGGATATATAAACTATATTTTTTATGTCAAGTTTTCTGATAGTTTTTAAAATATCACCGTCACATCCTTTTCGCGGAGGATCCAGAATAATTAAATCAATCTGTTTATCACACCCGATAGTATAAAGTAAATCCTCTACATGGCCGGCTATAAAGTCTATATTGTTCATGTTATTTAATTTCATATTTTCTTTTGCCATACTTACTGCTTCTGTATTTTCTTCTATACCAGAAACATAACCGGCATATTTACTTAAAAAAAGACTGAAAGTACCTATACCACAGTAAGCATCTATAGCCTGTTTTATATTTAAAGATGATATTATGCTCGAAATGACATCATACATTTTCCCTACCTGACCTGTATTAACCTGAAAAAAAGATGACGAAGATATCATAAATTTAATATCTTTAATTTCTTCCACTATATAGTTTCTACCGGATAAAAGAACATTTTCTTCTCCCATAACTACATTGGAACTGGAAGGATTAAAATTTTGAACTACTCCGGCGAGGCCGGTAATTTTTTTTAAATGCTCTAAAAATTTTTCTTTATCAGGTATTTTTTTTTCATTACAGACAAGCGTGCATAGTGTCTCTTTATTAGAAAAACTGGTCTTACAGGTAATATACCTGACCATACCTGAACCTCTGCGTTCATTGTAAACGGTCCATCCTGATAATAAAGGGATAATGTTTTCTATGAGTTTATTGCTGAGGTCATGCTGTATAAGACAATATCTGACATGAACCAGGTCGTGACTAT
>JBEHWP010000959.1:0-2459 GCA_040217665.1 Vulcanimicrobiota bacterium | reverse complement strand
ATTTATGCTCACCCAGGTAATAATTTACTGTTTCAGGTTTTTCATAAAGTATTTCTCCGGCACCAGCCCGGAAACCTTATATTTATACCTGTTCAAATTCTTCCGGGAAACCATTCCTCTGTGCTGTAACACTCCCACTATAATCCCGCTGTTAATCTTCAGTTCTCTCTCACAATCTGAAATAAGCCTGTGAGACTTATAAGTATAAGGTCTGCAATATCGAATAATTTCTTTTTCTTTTATAACCTGAATGGCAAATTCATCTGCCTCTATTTCCTGCTGTCTCTGCCTGTCGTCCTGTTCGGAATCAATGTCTATAAAAAAATCATCCGGCCCTTTGAGGTGTTTCAGGATATGGGCTATCTCATGTGATACGAGAAACCAGAAGTTATCTATTCTATCAAGTCTTTTTGTATATACAATAACAGGATTTTCATTATGAAAGAATGATGCGCCGTCTATATAAGTTTCAGGAAGATGGTCAAGGATAAAGAACTTGACGCCTGAATCATTAAGAGCTTCAATGAACTTTTCAACACCTTCAGGAATTACTGTATATCTATAAAGTTCTCCTGCAAGTTTTTCCAGCTTCTCACTTTTATAATTATTGACTTTATAATATTCGGCACAGTTCTTTGCCATCTGGAACCATGCAAAAGCATGGTATTCATTATATTTATTATAAGCTTCCGATTTTCTGAAAGCAGGAAGGCATATCTGCTCAAAGATAGAAAAATCCAGCTTATCCGTCCTGAAAAACTTTATTATTTCATTTTCTAAAGCACTTACAGGTTTTATAGCCTTTATCCAGCCTTTTCTATATAATTCATTTACCGGCATATAGCTATAAATAAGTGCTCTCTGTTCCACATCTGTCTCTTCACCCGTCTTTTCAAGTTTATGAAGTAAATAATTATTCTGCAGATTAATCCAGTAATCGGGAGACTGTCCGAAAGCCTTACCGAGAAGTCTTGCCGTTTCTATAGTAATTGCCTGTTTATTATTTATCAGTTTGCTTACAGTCTTTGGAGAAACTCCAAGAACCTGGGACAGGTCATATTGATCCCATTTTCTTTCTTCCATTTCCTCCTTTATAAATTCACCGGGTGGTATAATCATAAAAGGTTTATATTTTTTAATCATTTTTCTCACCTCCCGTAATGTGATGAAAGTTCCACAATATAAACAGTTCCTTCCGTCTGTTCTTCATTTTCCCATTCGATTTCAATTTCAAGCCTCCATTTGTCCTGTAACCTCAGAGAATATCTGTTCTTAAATCCATGTAATCTTTCAAAATTGAGAGAAGGTTTTTTCCACAGGTCATGAATATCTTTAGCAGCTTCCAGTTCCTGAATTCTCATAAAGAATTTCCTGAGAATATTTGGCTGAAGTTTATATTTTTTATTCCTGCCTGTTTCATACAGTTCAACAAGATTATTATTTCTGAAATCCACATCCATCTGTATATTCTATACTCCCTGATTTCAACTCCTATTATTGAAAGTCATACAATCTCTCAATAATATTATATAGGAATTAAGAAAAATTTGCAACTGCTAAATTACCTTCAAGGTAATATTTTATAAGAATATTTTAAATTAACAGCCAACAAACTGCTTCCAATCAATAATTTTCTCTATTATGCCCATTCTTTATCAGTTCTTTACATATGAAATTTTAGGCAACAGAATCCTGTATTCCTTATTTTCTTCTGTATCCATCCATACCACAATATAGCTTACTTCTGCTTTATCTACATGATAATCTTTTTCCAGTATATGCTTATGCCTTCCTTCAAAGGATTTTGAGTATTTTATCGATATGTTCTTACCGTTATATGGCTTAACGTTAAAACCGTCTCTCTGCAGCTTTTCAGCCAGTGACTCAGTTGTTTTTACCCTTGACACATATATGATTTTAGGGCCTTCCTTTTCCATCAGAAGATTTTTCAGTTTATCATATTTTACCGGCTCTAAGATATTCATCAGCCAGTAACGGACATGTATTTACAATGCCCGGTAATTTAAAGAATCCGCGGAATCCATCTTTATCATTCAGAAGTGAATAGTAAATTGTAGCCAGAGAAGAAGATAATTCTTTAAATTTATTTATAAGGTCATAAAAGAGTTTTTCTACAAGTCTGGAATCTGAAAGAGGATTATTTATCGTAGAACTGTTTAATCTATAATCTTTAACAAGGCTGTGATATGGCTTTTCACTGAATAACAGAGCAGATAAATATAACGTATCTATAATATGTTTGTTAAAAAAATCATGGTTAAATTGCAGTTTATGCAAAAATTTCAGATCATGATTAATAATATTATGACCACAGATAAAACCGGCATCCCTGGCAAAAATTCAAATATTTTTACAGAAGAAGAATGAAAGGTTTCATTGTTTAATACAGCACCTATATCCTGAATTTTTTCAGTTTTTTCATCTATTTCAAGATCAAA
>JBEHWP010000958.1:0-2460 GCA_040217665.1 Vulcanimicrobiota bacterium | reverse complement strand
ATTTTCATCTGGACATGAAGAATTCTTGGTTTATAGGTGATAGAGATACTGATATATTCTGCGGACAATCTACCGGTGTAAAGACAATACTCATAGAAGAAGAACATTCTTGTAATAATAGAGGAAAGAGTAATCCTACATTTTTTGCCCGCAATCTAAAAGAAGCTGTTGAAATAATATGTAATGAAATGAGGTAAAAAAAGTGAAATCTATTAAAGATTTAAATATTAAAATTTTCGCCGATGGAGCAGATATAATAGAAATGAAAAAAGCCTATAAGGACGGTATTGTAAAAGGTTTTACTACAAATCCGACTCTTATGAAAAAAGCAGGTATAACAGATTACGAAGATTTTGCCAGGAATGTTCTCTTAGAAATACCTGATCTTCCCATATCCTTTGAAGTATTTTCAGATGATTTTGATGAAATGGAACATGAAGCCAGATATATATCAGGCTGGGGTAATAATGTTTATGTTAAAATACCGATAACAAATACGAAAGGCCAGTCCTCTATACCTCTTATAAAAAAACTTACCGGTGATGGATTATATCTTAATATTACAGCAATTTTAACAGTAGAGCAAGTTAAAGACATATCTAAAGTATTAAACCCTGAAGTAAAGAGTATTATTTCAGTATTTGCAGGAAGAATTGCAGATACAGGAAGAGACCCTGTTCCATATATAAAAGAAGCCATTTCTATCCTGAAGCCTAATAGCTCGGCAGAAGTTTTATGGGCAAGTCCTCGAGAACTGCTCAATCTTTTTCAGGCTGAGTCATGCGGATGTCATATAATTACAATAATAAATGATATACTTAAGAAAATCCACCTTATAAATAAAGATCTTAATGAACTATCACTTGATACGGTAAAAATGTTTTATAATGATGGCAAATCTGCAGGATACAATTTTGAAAAAATAATGTCTATATGAGTATGTCAGACTATCTTCTTAAAGATAAAAAATCACCGAATAGTTTTCTTTCTTTTTCAAAAAAATTGAAAACCATATAAATGATTACTGATTGTATTGAATGTGATTTATACTCTCTTGCATAAATAAAAACATGAAAATATCAATAATATAAAAGAATATTCAATGTTGTGTAGAATTAATCCTGTAAATAAAAACTGAATACAGGAGAATAAGTAATGAAAAATGTAAAGAAAGGATTTAAATTAACAGAGGAAGAGATAGAAAAATTAAGAAAAAAAGAAACACAGTTGAAGAAACGTATAACATCCCATATAAAAAATCGTATAAGAGCTATATTACTTGTCGGAGCAGAAGGGAAACGGCACAAAGAAGTAGCACAAATTTGCAAGGTAAAAGTTCGAGCTATAGGTCACTGGCTTGCAAGATATAAAGAAGAAGGGGTTGCAGGATTAAAAGACAGAGAACGTCCAGGTACACCGAAAAAATTAACAAATGAGCAACTGGAAGAATTGAGAAAAATTATAGAAGCAGGTCCTGCAGCATCAGGGCTTGATACAGGAATATGGAGTTGCCTTATAATATCAGATATAGTAAAAAAGAAATTCGATATAGAATATTCTTTATCTCAGATTTCAAGAATACTTCATAAACTTGGTTTTACATATCAAAGTCCTAAAAAAAACTCTTTGGTTCAGACGCAAAATTACAGAAAGAATGGATGGATAAAAAATTGCCGGAAATAAAAGAGCAGGTAGAAAAAGAAAAAGGAATATTATTATATGAAGATGAGGCAGTGTTCCAGGTATCAGGAACAAAAAGTAAAACCTGGGCTTCCTCGCGGCAAAGGAATAGAAGTTTTAAGTAAACCTGCAAGAAAATCCGTTAAAGCTTTTGGTGCAGTTGCAGTAGAAGATAATCCTCATTTTCATTTTCGATTTGCACATATATTTAACGCCATAACTTTTTTAAAATTCCTTAAACAACTGGTATCTTACTGGAATGGAAGAAAATTCATATAATTTTGGATAATGCCAGATACCATTATGCTTGTATGACCAGAAAATGGATTGAAGAACATCAGGAGCAAATTCAACTACATTTTTTGCCTCCATACTCTCCTGAATTCAATGCACAGGAAAGAGTCTGGAGGATTACCAGAAGAAAAATTACTCATAACAAATTTTTTGATACTGTAGATGCTTTACACAAGGCATTATTTAGGCAATTTAATCGATTTCAGGGCAACCCACCCCATCTCAGAGGTGTTATTGCTTCTTTTAAATAGATGATGTTATTTTTTTTGCAAGAGAGTATAGAAATAATACACAATTCACCTTGTGAAGTTTAAATTTGTGATTAAAGATATTCTCATATAAAATTTATAATGGACCCATAAAACTAGACACAAAAATGGGAAGGATTAAGTTTCAATAATTATGAGAAAACAATATACACCTGAAATGAAAGCACAGCTCGTATTAGAAATATTGAAAGAAGAAAAAAGCATATCTGAGCTTGCT
>JBEHWP010000957.1:0-2462 GCA_040217665.1 Vulcanimicrobiota bacterium | reverse complement strand
CAGTGAGGAGGCATTATTTCCATCTCCTTCTTCAAATGAAATTGAAACGTCTTTATCACCAAGAGTAATCCAGTTTGTTCCGTTATACATCATTACCATAATTCCACATGTAGGTCGTTGAAGTAACCGTCGGAGGGACGGTAATCTGATTCGAGCCGCTGTCGCCGCACCCTGCTATGATTATTCCTGATATGATACTCAGTAAGATGATTGCTATGAGAAGGTTTTTTGACATTTTAAATATACATCCCTTTCTGGTTTATATTAATTCATTCGTAACGGGTAACATGTGACGCGTAACGGATTTAAAGACCTGTCCAGGCATCACCTGTCACAAAGCCGTTACATTCTATATGATAAATGTAAAAATATATACAGATTACATTTTATCAGAAAAAAAAAAATCAATTAATACAAAACATAATTTTATAGTGTATTTCATAACTTATTAAAATTTAAGTGAATCGTGAACAATAAAGACAATCTTCCAATCACGATTCACGACTCACGATAATTACTATGAAACTATTTCGTTAAAATTGCTTTTAAAAGAATCTATTGAAAATATTGATAACTTTTCTGTAACACATTCTTTTTTATAAAACCCTATTCTATAGCACAATACTTTAGTATTATTCTTAAAATTATCGCCTTACCTATCGCCTCTGACCACTGTTCAGGTCGAAGACGTTCCCACCCATTATTAAACTGAAGTCTTCGCCTGAAAAGCGAAGGGATTTCTCCAGGAATGAGACACTAAACAAAATACCGAATATTCCCTCTATTGCAGTAAGCAGGTTCAATGCTATTACTTCTTTTTATTCAATATAGAAAACCTGTCCCATAGATGAGGAATAGATACTATTATTAAGACTCTTCTCTATGGCTCCGGCAGATTGCCATATCTGATAAATTTTTTAAAATATTAATATTTTTATAATCACCATAAACATTACTTTACAAATAAGTATTTGCAATATATAATATAATTACAGGAGGGAAGAAAATGACAGGTAAGGAAATGATAAAAAAATTCAAACAAAATGGATGGTCTGTGGTAAGAGTAACAGGAAGCCATTACAGGATGATGAAAAACGGATGTTATGAAACAATCCCACACCACACAAAAGAATTAGGAAAAGGAATAGAAAAATCTCTTCTGAAAACATTAAAGGAGGCAGGTTAATATGAAGTATCCGGGAATAATTCACAGAGAAGATAATTGTTGCTGGATTGAATTTCCAGATTTAGAAGGTTGCCAGACACAGGGTGATACAATAGAAGAATTAATAAATAATTCTAAAGAAGTTTTATTTTTATATATGGAAACGTTAGCTAAAAAAGCACTTCCTGAACCTTCAAAACTTGAAGGAGAAAATATAATTTATTTCGATATTTACGAAGCCTGTAAAGAAATAGCAGAAAAAGAATTAAAAGAATGGATAAAACTAAGGGAAAATGGCTGGACTTTTCAGAGAATAGCAAGTAAATATAAAGTTTCTAAACAGTATGTATCGGAAAGATTGGATAAAGCAGGCGTTCCACATAAAACAAAATGGTCAAAATTTTATTCTGAATGGGAGAGAATGTATTATCAGGAAGAAATGGGACTCAAGGAAATAGCAAAAATTACCGGGGCCAGCTATGAAGCAATAAGAAATTACTTACAGAAAAAGGGACTTAGAAAACAAGGCCGAAAAATGTTATCAGTATAATTGTAGTGAGGTTATGGAAAAAGCAAAAATAGCTTCCGCTCAAAAAATGCTGGAAGATAAGGTTAATATAAATTTAATCCCTAAATATAAGGGACTCATGATAAAAGAGATTCAGGAATTAATGAAAGACGACAAAGATTAATGGGATTGGAAAGGATAACAGGATTTTTTGTCAGTGCCCTCTTCCGACGGAATTACTACAAATACTGTTATCCTTTCATCCTTCATAATCACGAACGGCACAATCAGACGGCAAGAGAATATACAGGAATATGTTCTATTCTTGCAGGTTCCAACGATTCAGAAATTTTTCTATCCATATCTTTTAAAACCTCAGAGGAAAACCATTTGGAACTGCATTCCGAACAGACTTCAGCCGGCACTTGTTTAAAGATAAATAATCGGTAATCTATTCTTCTGGCATATGAAGATAGATTTAACTCTGGTTGACAGAGAAAAAACCAAGAAAAAACCGGATTTAAATAGTAATGAGCCGGATATTTCAACAAATACTATATTAATCCGGCTCATTACCGCAGAAGATTCAAATTCTAATTAGAAAATTTCATTACTGAGGACTTATTTCCATTTGCAATATCTATATAACCTATATAAGGTATTCCATTGGATACAAACAGAGAGAGGCAGTCTGCCGTCCCTGCCGTAAATCCATAATTACCGACATAGATCCAGTCTATTCCGTTATACTTCATTACTACGGTCGCACCCGAACCAGTCTGATAAGCT
>JBEHWP010000956.1:0-2462 GCA_040217665.1 Vulcanimicrobiota bacterium | reverse complement strand
ATAATGTGAGGGTCTAGCTTAATAGCTGTTTACCAGGTATTACTGCTAACATTTTATTTACCGTATCTTTGTGGGGATATTTGTTCTGAAAGTCTTTCAATGTGTTGAGCATAATCTGCGCTTTTGAGAGGTTTTCCACTTTTCTGTAATTTTTAAAGATATTCAGAAATTCTGTTCCTTCCGATGTTTTAAAATAAAGTCTGAAGTTAAATTCTTCCTGTTGTTTCAATAGTGTCATTATTTTCAACACCTGCCTTATTGAAAATTGTAATAAATAATATTTTGCCCCCATGACAACTTTATTATTAATTCTGCATTTGTTAAAAAAAATCCTTTAAAAAATAAAAAACTTATTGTATAATTAAATTTTAGTGAGTCGTGAAGAGTGAAGAGTGAAAGTGATACGTAAGGGTCACTCATTACGCATCACGCGTTACGCGTTACGATCTATAAAAGGAGGTTATTTCAATGAAAATAGGAGTCTTATTACATGGGTGCGGTGTCTTTGACGGCACAGAAATCCATGAAGCTGTTCTTACACTTCTGTCTCTTAACAGAGCTGGAGCGGAGGTAATCTGTATTGCACCGAATAAAGATCAGATGCATGTAGTCAACCATATTACAGGAGAGGTAATAACCGGTGCAAAGAGAAATATTCTGGAAGAATCTGCAAGAATAGCGAGAGGTTATGTTAAAGATATTACGACTGTAAGTGTAGATGATATAGAAGGTCTTATTATACCGGGAGGTTTTGGAGTTGCAAAAAATCTCTGTGATTTTGCAGTAAAGGGGGAGAACTGTACAGTTGATCCTTCGGTAGAAGCGTTTATTAAAGAGGTTCATAGCAAAAGAAAACCTATAGGAGCAATCTGTATAGCTCCGGCACTTGTGGCAAAGATTTTAGGTAAGGATATAGCTCTGAGATTGACTGTAGGGTCAGATAGAGCTACATCTGAAAAGATTAATAAAATGGGGGCTATTCATATAGAATGCCCTGTAAATGATTTTGTAGTAGATGAAAAATACAGAATAGTATCTACTCCTGCCTATATGTTAGGCCCGGGAATTAAAGATATAGCCGACGGTATAGACGGTCTCGTAAAAGCTGTGGTAGAACTGGCAACAAAATAAAAGCAAAAGGGGGCGCTCGCCCCCCCTTGCTTTTATTTTACATTCTCTGCCATAAGTTTTGTAACAGCCCTGGTAAACAGGACAGGATCTTTCGGTCTGGAACCTTCCAGTAAAAGTGCCTGATCGTAAAGAAGGAGCGTATATTCTTTCAATATATCACCGGTACTGTTTTCTTCGAATATTTTATTCATAGACTCTACCACTCTGTGAGCAGGATTGATTTCCAGTATTCGTCTGACTCCCGGCACATTCTGACCCATAGCCTGCAATATCTTTTCCATCTGAGGATCCATATCCCCTTCATCTGCTACAAGACAGCATAAAGAATCTTTAAGCCTTCCTGACAGGCGGACATCCTTTACATCATTTTTAAGCTCTTCTTTAATAAAATCAATAAGCTTTTCATACTTTTTCTTTTCTGTTTCTTTCTGAGTTTCTTCAGTTTTATCAAGTTTTATATCACCTTTTATGACCGATTTAACCTTTTTGCCTTTGTAGTCATAAAGACTGCTCATTATAATATCATCTACTTCTTCTAACATTATAAGTACTTCATAGTCTTTTTCTTTAAAGGCTTCCAGGTATGGAGAGTTTATTACTTCTTCACGGCTCATACCTGTGATATAATAGATTTCTTCCTGCCCTTCTTTCATGTTCTGAATATATTGTTCGAAGGTTGTGAAAGAAGAACCATCTGTTTTTGTAGACTGTAAAAGAAGAAGGTCTGCCAGAACTTCTCTTTTGGAGAAGTCGTAATGTATGCCTTCTTTTAAGATTTTACCGAATTCTTTATAGAACTCAAGGTATTTCTCATATTCATCCTTTTTCATTTCAGAGAGGGTATCAATTACCTTTTTTGTAAGATTATTTTTAATAATCTCTACCTGACGGTTATTCTGAAGTATTTCCCTTGATATATTTAAGGGAAGATCGGAAGAATCTACAACACCTTTTACAAATCTGAGGTAAACAGGTAATAATTCCTCACAGTTAGACATTATCTGAACTCTTTTTACATAAAGGGTGGGGCCATATTTGAAATCTCTGTAGAATATATCGAAAGGTTTTTTACCCGGTATATAGAGTAAAGCGGTAAATTCAGATGTTCCTTCTGCTTTATAGTGAATTACCTTTGCAGGCTCGGATATATCTCTGGACAGGTGTTTGTAGAATTCATTGTATTCACTGTCTGTTATGTCTGATTTAGATTTAAGCCATATGGCTTTCTGTGAATTCAGTATTTCTTCTTCTACTGTCTTTGTGTCATTTTCACCTGTTTTTTCCACGTCCATAACTATGGGATGTTCTATATAATCGGAGTATTTCCTTAT
>JBEHWP010000955.1:0-2466 GCA_040217665.1 Vulcanimicrobiota bacterium | reverse complement strand
ATGCTTAAATACGCACTCCATGCCTTTATATCTAAAAAAGACATGTATGCAGAACCTAAAAATCTTATAACTCATCTGAATAATCTCATATGTAATGATATAGATCCCGATTGTTTTATTACACTTTTTTACAGCTATATTGATATAAAATCAGGTGAATTTCTTTTTACCAACGGAGGCCATGAACCTGTTCTCCATTTCTGTAAAGACAGGATGCGCTGTGATGAACTCAGAACTGACGGACTGGTTCTCGGAGTAATAAAGGATCAGGCTTATGAACAGAAGAAAAGAACTTTCTCAAGCGGAGATATACTTGTCTTTTATACAGATGGTGTAACAGAATCCAGGGACGGAGAAGGAAATCATTTCGGTGTTTCCCGTCTGAAGGCAATGATAACTAAAAACGCAGATTTAACGGCACAGGATCTGGTAGACCGCCTTATAAATTATGTCTTAAATCATTCTCAAATGAAATATTTTGATGATATTACTCTTGTAGTCGTAAAGAAAAAATAGTGAAAGAAATGTATTTTTTTGATCCCCAAAATACTACTGTATTTACCGGCTATGATACGGTAGAATCCAGAAGTAATATTTTGCGTATTATTTATAAAGACAGATATGAAGAACATATTATACTTAAAGAAGGAGAACTGTGTAAAATTATAATAGATATAAGCCCTTTGTTCCCTCTCAATGATGGGCAGGTTTATGATACCGGATGGATACATAATGATAATATTATGTTAAAGGTTATAGATGTTGATTTTACCGATGAAGGTGATTTTTTTCACTCTGTTGAATGTAAACACGCCGGATCTCTTCAGATTGGAGACAGGGTTTCTACTCATATAGATACTATGAGAAGGGATAATATATCAGAACATCATACAGCAGTACATTTACTATACTGTGCTCTCAGAGATGAGTTCGGAGAAAAAATAAATGGTTATTCCTCATATGCATCAGACAGGGAGTTCTGTCTTGATTTTTTTTACCATTCCATACCTTCGGAAAAACAGATTTATTCTCTTGAGGAAAGAGTAAATGCTTATATAATGGCTGATTATCCGGTTCTGACCTTTATGACTTCCGGAAAAAATGCGGAAGAAATATGTTCTCTTAAGCCTTTTAATTGCCATGACCGCAGGGTCACAACGAAGAATGAGAATATGTGCTCGCATTACGCATCACGTATTACCCATCACGATTCTCATTTAAATCCCGGCAGAAAAGTCAGGATATGCCGGATAGGTAATATAAGCTGTGAAGTCTGTGAGGGAACTCATTGTATACATACAGGTGATATTGGAATGTTTAAAATCAAATCCATTTCTGATAAAGGTGATAACTCCTTTAGATTGATTGGATTGACCGGAAAAAGTGAATGAAGAAAATAGACTTATTTTATATACATAACAGGGGATAAAGAATTAACCTCGCGTCACGCGTCACGCGTTACGCGTCACGATTAAAATACAGGAGGTGACGTAACCGGTGTTTTCTGTACAATAAAACTGTACAGGTTTCACAAAATTTATGAATTTTCAAGACATTATACTTACCCTTGATAAATTCTGGGGAGAACAGGGATGTGTTATACAGCATCCCTATCATACTGAAGTAGGTGCAGGGACAATGAATCCCGCCACTTTTCTCAGGTCACTTGGACCTGAACCATGGCGTGTTGCCTATGTAGAACCTTCTATTCGCCCTACAGACGGAAGATATGGTGAAAATCCCAACAGATGGCAGCGTTTTTATCAATATCAGGTGATAATAAAACCTTCTCCTGATGATATACAGAATATTTATCTTAATAGTTTGAGAGCTCTCGGTATAGAACCCCTTGACCATGATATTCGTTTTGTTGAAGATGACTGGGAATCTCCTACTCTTGGCGCCTGGGGCCTGGGCTGGGAAGTCTGGCTTGATGGCATGGAAATTACCCAGTATACCTATTTTCAACAGGTAGGCGGATTTGATTTAAACCCTATTGCAATCGAAATTACCTACGGCCTTGAGAGACTGGCTACCTATATTCAGCAGGTCAGTAATTTTTTGCAGATCTCCTGGGTAGACAGAGTAACTTACGGTGATGTCCATCTTCAGGAAGAAGTTGAGTTCTGTAAATATAATTTTGAATATGCAGATATTCCCTTACTGTTTCAACTCTTTGACCTTTATGAAAAGGAAGCTCTCAGACTTCTGGATGAAGGACTTATTTTTCCTGCCTATGATTATGTCCTTAAATGTTCCCATACATTTAATCTGTTAGATGCCAGAGGCGCTCTCGGTGTTACTGAAAGAATGAATACAATGCTTCGAACCAGAAAACTTGCCAGCAGATGTGCTGCTGTTTATCTTCAGGAAAGAGAAAAATTAGGTTTTCCCCTTATGGGAAGATGGTAGTTTTTAAAAAGGATGGTGTTAAATGAGTCATAAAGGTAAGAAAAAGAAAAAATA
>JBEHWP010000954.1:0-2475 GCA_040217665.1 Vulcanimicrobiota bacterium | reverse complement strand
CTGGACGGAAGCAGAAATGTATGCTCCATATGTGCCGACTGTAACATAATTAAATACAGATTATTTCCTGAAGATGTTTTAAATAATGATGCTGAGAGGCTTAAAAAGTTTTATGAATAAACATATTGCCATACTTGGTTCCACATCTCACATAGCAAAGGGAGTAATAATTAACTTTCTCAGGAACAGTGAATTCATCTTACATCTCTATAGCAGATCGCCGGAGAAAGTCAGAACTTTTCTCCAATCCTATGGAAAAGCGGATAAAAAAAACATCATTATTAACGGGGGATACAGTGAATTTAACAAACACTCTTATGACGTAATCATTAACTGTGTAGGAGTGGGAACTATGAAAAGTGCAGAAAAAAAATACAGCGACTATTTCATGGTCACTGAAAGATATGATAATCTGATTATAGAATATCTCATCAATAATCCCGGTGCCCTTTATATCAGTTTCAGCAGCGGCGCAGTTTATGGCAGAGAATTCTCAGCACCTGCCGGGGAAAAAACCAGAAACAATATAGAGGTAAATTATATAACCACTGAAGACTATTACGGTATTGCCAGACTTAATGCAGAAGCAAAGCATCGCTCCTTTAAAGATTTAAATATTGTTGATCTCAGGATTTTCTCTTATTTCAGCAGATTTATAAATCTGACTGATGGCTATTTTATCACAGAAATACTGAATTGTATATTGAATAAAAAAATGCTTATAACCAGCAATATAAATTTTACCCGTGATTACCTCCATCCTGAAGATCTTTACAGGGCAATAAGAAAATCTATGGATACAGAAAAACTCAATGGAACATTTGATATAAACAGTGCATGTCCTGTAGAGAAAACGGAAATTCTTGATTATTTTTCATCAGAATATGGTTTGCAATATGAAAAAAGAGAATCTTCAGAGCATTTCAGCCCGACAGGTTCAAAAAATATTTACTGCTCGAACTATAATAATGCCAGTTCTATAGGTTACAAGCCTGTTTTTACGTCCATAGATACTATTAAAGAAGAAGCAAAATATATTTTAAAGAATAATATGAAATAGAAAAAATTTTTCCGGGATATTTCGATAGATATGACAGGTATGACCGGAGCGGTCACAACCACATATGAAAATTAACAGACAGTGAAGCGTAAGACTTCATAATTTTCATATAAATATCAAAGAAGAGGTTTAAATTCGTTAATATCTTAACGAAGAAATTATTGAGCATATGAAATTTATAAGTATTGTTACACAGTGCTATAATGAAGAAGAGAATATTGAAAATATATACAGTCAGGTAAAAGATGTTATGAACAAACTAGAAGGATACAGTTATGAACATATTTTTATAGATAATTCTTCTAAAGATAAAACTGTTACAATATTAAAAGCTATTGCAAAAAAAGACAAAAATGTTAAAATAATTGTAAATGCAAGGAATTTCGGCCATATTCGTTCTCCCTATTATGCTCTTCTTCAGGCTAAAGGAGAGGCAGCTATTTCAATTGTTGCAGATCTGCAGGATCCGCCTTCAATGATTCCTGATTTTATAAAAAAATGGGAAGAAGGCTATAAAATAGTTGTTGCAGTAAAAAAGAAGAGCAGAGAATCTATTATCATGTTTGCAATCAGAAAGTTATATTATAATCTTATCGGTAACTTATCTGAAATAGATCTGGTTAAAAATTTTACAGGTTTTGGCTTATACGATAAAAGGGTAATTGAAGTTCTCAGAGAAATAAATGATCCTTATCCATATTTCAGAGGACTTATCTGTGATATAGGATTTCAAAGAGCAGAAGTCGAATATACTCAACCACGGAGAGAAAGAGGTATCACAAAAAATAACTTCTATACTCTATATGATATGGCTATGCTCGGTATAACCAATCACTCAAAAGTTCCGCTGAGGCTGGCTACAATGTGTGGCTTTATGTTGTCTATTATCTTTTTATTTACAGGAGTGGTTTATTTAATTTACAAACTCGTAGACTGGCAGAATTTTCAACTGGGCATAGCTCCTGTAATGATCGGGCTTTTCTTTTTTGCTTCTGTACAATTATTTTTCATAGGCATTCTTGGTGAATATATTGGCTCAATACATACACAGGTATTAAACAGACCACTTGTAGTGGAAAAAGAAAGAATTAATTTTGACTGAACCAGGGGAGGTATATATTATGATAGATATAAAATCAAGACCACTTTTTATTTTCGAAATGGCAAATAATCATCAGGGTATTTTAGAACATGGTCTGAAGATTATAAGAGAAATAAAAGAAGTATCTAAAAATTTTGACTTTAATTTTGCCTTCAAACTTCAGTACAGGCATTTAGATACTTTTATTCATCCTGATTTTAAAGATAATAATGAATTTAAATATATAAAAAGATTTTCCCAGACAAGATTGAAAGAAGAAGAATTTAAAATATTAAGAGACGAACTGGAGAGATTGAATTTCAAGGCAATATGT
>JBEHWP010000953.1:0-2482 GCA_040217665.1 Vulcanimicrobiota bacterium | reverse complement strand
CCTGTTTTTTTACTTCTATCGCCTGTTCTTCCATACGCTTTTTAGTTTCTACTGATTCCATTAAATTTTTAAGTCTGTTCTGATCGATTCCTTTCGGGTTTTTCATATTAATATCTGATGCATTCTGTAATCCTTAAGAATGTAACAGACCCCCCTTTCTTAATATTTTTTACAAACTTTTCAGGACTTTTTCGATACCATCAAAATTATTTATAAAACAATCTACATAGTTAGAACGCAGTATTGTTTTCATACCAAGCATTTTTGCAGGCATAAGATCAAGTGTAACGTCATCTCCTGTCATAATACATTCCTGTGGCTTCAGATCATGTTCCTTCATAATCTGTTTCAGTGTTTCAGTAGAAGGTTTTTTTGTTTTATAAATCTTAAAATATTCATTCAGATTGTAGTTTTTTAACAGTTCTATTATAGTTTCCTCTCTTGTTCTGGTAAGTATGAACATTTTATATTCATTTATAACGGAAAAATTATTTACAAAACTCTCAAGTAAACCTCTGTGAGCTTTACGATAGGCATAATATATATCCCATAATTTTTCGAGACATACGTTCTCACCATATCTGGCAGTTACAGCTTTCTGGAATATATCTTTTATTGAAGCTGACTGCATTTCATTATCCAGTTTGAATATTTCTACTATTACTTCTTTTGCTTCATTGAGTCTTTCTTCCCGTGATATTTCTCCTCTTATTTCTTCGAGTACTTTCTCTACCGCTGAAAGTCTCACTTCATCAAGGTTATCAAGTGTTCCTGAAAAATCAAATATGATTGCTTTTATACTCATATCAGCCTCCATTACTCTGTCTAATATTTTGCCGGCTCTATTCCCAACTGTTTCGTACCGAATGGTTCAGGATAGAGTTCATAAAATGTTATTCTTCTTACTGTACCACTGGTATTTGCCGCTATAATTTCCATTGTGCCGTCATCAAATTCTGCTATGGACTGGCGGCATATACAGCAGGGAAAAGGAGGTATTTCATTTTCCGTTATTACTGACAGGGCAATAAAACGTCTTTCACCTGCTACGACAGCTGCATTTATGGCATTTACTTCGGCATGGGTTGTAGGTGAATAGGCAGCATTTTCTATATTACATCCCATGTAATATTTTCCGCTTGAAGCAAGTAAAGATGCGCCTACCTTATAGCCTGAATAGGGACAGTAAGAATATTTTCTTGCCTTTATGGCCAGTTTAATAAGTTTATCTTCCTGTTTTTTTGTAATCATATTCGTAGTTTTATATGCAGTGAATGAAGCGGAGTCATTCACTGCATATTAATCCTTATTTCCCGAGGACAGCAGACCATTTTAATGTTCCATCAGGCGTCAGTGCCAGAAGGCCGCCGTTGTCCGTACTTACATATATGGTTCCGTCTTTTCCTATGGCAGGTTTTTTTGAGATATTGTCTTCAGGATTAAAATTCCATACCTCTTTCCCATTTTTCATGGTATATAAAAAATCTCCTGCACTTACATATACAGTTCCGTCCGGTGCCAGTGCTGGTCCTGACAGGTTTCTGAACCCCTTTATTCTGTAACTCCAGCTCAATGAACCGTCAGAATTGAAAGCAAATAGAGTGCTTTCTGCACATATATATACAGTGCCGTCAGCACCTACGGAAGGAGAAACATTGGCAGGTAGATATAAAGTCTTTTTCCATAATTGATTGCCCTGGTTATCAAAGCTATAGAAATTACTTCCCGATGTACATACATAGATATTATCATTTTTATCTGCAGCTGGTATATATAAAGATCCATCTTCTTTATCAAGGAAATTACCCCATTTTGTGGAACCATCAGGATTAATGGCAGTAATCTGTGTTCCTGCCGTTGTATAGATTGTTCCTGTTCCGGCAACAACTACGTTGACTATCTGTCTTCTTGTAACAACTCTCCACTGTTCCTCTCTGTTTTTATTATATGCCTTTAGCTGATATTCTTCACCGGCATAAATAGTTCCATCTTCTCCTATAGCTGGAGGAACAAAAGAGCCGAGTTTTTGATAAGATGTCTTAAGAGATCCGTCAGTATTTAAAGCATAAAGAGTATCATTTCCGGAATATGCATATATGGTGCCATCACTCAATATATGAAGATCTGATGATAATTGTCCGTCACTTTTAAAAGACCATCTGTTTTTTCCTTCACCGGTCAGAGAATATAATTGTCCGTCACTGCATCCTACATAAATATTTCCTTCACTGTCAAGAAGGGGAGCTGTTGTTTTTCTTTCATTTACACTGTCCTGACTGTAGCAAAAGGTTGTAATCAATAAAAACAACAGAATTAAAATAGTTAACTTTGTAATCATTCATACACCTCTTTTATTTAAAATTTATAATCTTTTAATTTCTATAAGTATTTTATTAATCCTTTTGTTTGGTTGATTTCATAAGAATTTAAAATTACGGCAGTTCCATCCGTAACGCGTAACCCGTCACGAGAGCATATATGT
>JBEHWP010000952.1:0-2486 GCA_040217665.1 Vulcanimicrobiota bacterium | reverse complement strand
AGTCAGTTGTAAATTAAATAGACGCAAAATAGTAAATGTCTGCAAAGACAGATTTTCTTTCATGAGGATTATAGATTTTTCGGAAGAGCCCGTCCTGCGACAGGGTTTTACGATGGATACTAACTTATTTATTTCGGTACTAAGTGCTGCCAGCGATAATTATCCCAATAGTTTGTTAAATTATAACCGATAAATAGATTATTTTTTAAAGTTTTTAAAATCTGCAAAAGTATAGTAAATATATAATAAAAGTTTTTCTCCTGTGTTTATAATGAAATTTCGCTGAATGACTCAATCAATTCTACTCCAAGATTCCCTTTTATTTCTTCCAGTGCAGATCTGTGTAAAGCATCTCCGTCGTGAATTCCCGGTATATGGAAGGTTGCCACAAGATCGGTAACCACTCTTATGCCGGTAAAACCTCTGTAAACAGCTCCCTGAACGGTAGATTTGTCACATATATCAGTACATACGCCGAGCACTGTGAGTTTTTCCGGTTTTAAAAACTCTAAAATTGTCTGGAGGAATGTTCCGAGAAATGCATCTGGACTTCTTTTTAATATTGTGAATACTCGTTCTTTCCCGCAAAAAGATTTAAATTCATCTATTATTTCAGCTCCCCAGGAGCCTGAAATTGCATGAACAGGATACCTTGTTTCATCACCTTTTATATGGGCATCACAGCAGAATATAAGGATTGCTCCTTCACCGTATTTCTTATCCAGAAAATGTTTCATCTCAGGTACAAGAACTTTATGTCTTTCACTGTAAAGAACTCCTTTTTCATGAAGAAAATCATTAATCATATCTATTATTAACATTACTTCCCTTTTTTCACCTTTCGTATGGACCAGTGTTTTTCTTATGAAATCTATTGTGTTTTCAGGTATAATTGAAGATATCATGTTAATCCTCTCCTTTATGTTTTATTTACACTTATTTAAGTGTTTTATTTACACTAATATGATACTATAAAAATAATCTCATGTCAATGGGTATGATATTATTTTTTTTATTCCTTATCCCTGGTATCATAATACTTTACAGATTTCGTAAAAGAAAAAAAATTTCGTAATGAAAATCTGTTCTTTCTCGTTATAATATTGACTTTCAGATAGTTTTTTAGTAGAATTTTGCAGATGATTATAACATACGCGTAACATTTTATCAGTTACGCGTTACGCTTTTCAAGGAGGTCTTTATTAATGCGCCATTATATATCTGTTGATATGGAAGGTATATCAGGTATAGCAAACTGGAAGGAAATGGAAAAAGATGTTAAAAGGGTAAATGAGCTTATGACACAGGAAGTAAATGCTGTTATAGAAGGTATTATTGACGGTGATCCCGGTGCAGAGGAAATACTTGTCTGTGATTCCCATGGTTACGGTGATAATATTTATCCTGAGAAGCTTAATAAGAAAGCTACTGTTGTAAGGGGAACACCGAGAAGAAATTATATGATGGTCGGTATAGATTCAAGATTTAATCTATCTTATTATATCGGATATCACTGTGCTGCAGGCACGATTTCTGGAGCAATGGATCATACCATGTCGGGAGCGAGTATAAGGGAACTTAAAATTAATGATCAGGTAGCAGGGGAGTTTGAATTAAACGGAGGTTATGCAGGAAGTCTCGGGGTAAAGATTGCCCTTGCTTCAGGAGACAGTCATTTCTGTAATAATGTGGCATCTTTAAAACTTGGAACCCTTACTGTAATGACTAAAATTGCAGATACCCGTTTCTGTTCCACTCTTTTTCATCCTGACATGGTCAGGGAAGAATTGAGGAACAAGGCAAAAGAAGCAGTAAAACTGGGAGTTTCTTCTTTTAAACCACTTGTATTTAATAGCCCTTATACTGTAACGGTAGATCTGACCAACAGTATAAAAGCGGATATGGCATCACTTATTCCTGTAGTTAAAAGAGTGTCTGGCACAAAGGTTCAATATACTGTAGATACCTATCCTGATTTATACAATATGTTTGAAGCAATTGTATGCCTTGCAGGAACTGCCAGATAAATTTATATTTTTAAGTGCCCGGTGCTGACAGCGGTACATTCGGCATCGAAGGAAGAAGGGAGGTGTATTATGAAGTATATAAGTATTGTTTTATTATGTCTAATTTTTTTCTGCAATATGTGTTACGGAGGAGAAACCCTGGGTAACAGAGGATATTACAGTTATGATCTGAAAATAACTCCTTCGGAAGACAGGGACAATGTGTTTATATGCAAGTTGATTGTTAAAGATCTGGAAAACAATAAAATTCTCTGCGAACCACAGATTATTACTGCTGCAGGTGAAGAAGCTATGATGGAAATAGGGGATAAAAAAGGTATTAATATAAAAGTGAAAATTCTTGTAAGCAAAGAAAACCCGTCTGCTGTCTACAGCATAGAAACATCCAGTTCGGCTCATATAATTAATGCATTCACCGGGACAATAGTTCTTGGAAAGTGATATTTATTAATTAAAATT
>JBEHWP010000951.1:0-2495 GCA_040217665.1 Vulcanimicrobiota bacterium | reverse complement strand
GGATCATCATCTACTATGAGAATATTCATTGGTTCACCTCTTTCACAGGTAATGTCACAGTAAAAACAGTGCCTTTATATTCAGCACTTTTTACCTCTATGTTTCCTCCGTTAGCAGACAGAAGATTTTTACATATACAGAGTCCAAGACCAATGCCTCTGGGTTTTGTAGTAAAAAGCGGTTCAAATATTTTAGTTATATTGTCTTCAGAAATACCACATCCTGTATCGCCTATGGAAATACTTATAGAATTCTTAACAGCTTCAGCTTCTATAAACAGTTCCCCTCCATCAGGCATGGCCTGACATGCGTTTATTATTAAATTGCCGAATATTTGAACCACATGGTTTCTGTCTGCATATATGTATGGTAATTCTCCTGAAATTCTGTTAATTACTTTTATATTGTCCGTTATTGTATATGTTTCCAGAATATCAGAAAATAGTTCCGGTAACGATATGTTAACTTTATCAATAGATTTTATACGGGCAAAATCCAGTAAATCACTTATAATTTTATCTGATTTTTTTACTTCTTCCGATATAATATTCAGATAATCTTTTACAGTATTCTCTGAAGAGGAAAGAACCAGTTTGAGGAAATAAACTGCATTGGAAATAACTCCGAGAGGGTTGCGCAGTTCATGTCCCACACTGCCCGCCATTTTGCCCAGTATTGCGAGTTTTTCCTGTCTTATAAGTTTTTCCCTTGTTTCTTCCAGTTCTTTAGTTCTTTCTTTTACCATGTCTTCCAGTTTTTCAGAATAATCTTTAAGCATCTCTTCATTGTATCGTAATTCATCTTCCATACGTTTTCTTTCCAGGACATGTGTGAAAAGTTCTCCTGCAAGCCTTGTAAAATTAACATCTTCTTCTTTCCATTTCCTTTCTTTCTTTATAGATGAAAAGCCCAGGAAGCCGATCAATTTATTACCTGAAATCATAGGAAAAGCAAGAAGAGATTTTACTTTTTTTTCGGTCCAGAATTTTTTTTCAAAATCCGCCTCACCGGGAAGGTCTGACATGGCTGAAGCAAAAATATATTCTCCTTTTTGCATTTTTTCGTGAACCCATTTAAAGTTTTTTATAGAAAAGAGAGATGCCTCTTTTTCAAGGTAGGGCTCAATAGTTTCTTTACACCATTCCAGAATTTTAATAATTTTGCCACTTTTATCCGAAAATAAAACCATATAGGTTCTGTCAATATCCAGTAATTCTCCGATTACCTTGAGGGAGTTCCGCAATTCTCTGTGAATGTCATCTGATTTTATAGCAACGAATTTTCCTGCCATTTCTGACAGAAGTTTTTCTATGACAAATCTGTAAGACAGAGCTTCCTCCAGGTTTATTCTATTCGTAATATCTCTTATCTCTGCAAGTAAAAAGTCACGATCTTTTATGGTAATAATATTACAGATAATCTCAACCGGAAATACTGTACCATCTTTTTTCTTATGATATCTGAGTGGTATAAAGGAAATGGAATTTTCTTTTATAGATGAGAAGGGTTTCTCAGGTTCTGCCGATAATTGAAAAGATCTCATAGAGAGGAGTTCTTCTCCGGTGTATCCGTACATAGACATACAGGTTTTATTTGCCTCACGTATTTCGAACGTTTTGCTATCAAGAAGTATTACGGCACTGGATGCAGATTCGAAAAGTAACTGATATTTCAGCATCGTTTCTTTTAATGCTTCTTCAGCTTCTTTTCTCTGTGTTATATCGGAAATGAATGCTAAGGCACCTTTATAAATTCCTTTATTATCAGTAACAGGAGAAGTAGACAGAAGTGTATAAATCTTCCGGCCGTCTTTCTTCAAAAATTTAAATTCATGCTGTTCTTTAATCCCTTTTTTACGTCTTTCTATTTTTTCCCTGCATATCTCCAGATACGTTTCGTCCATAAAAGAAAATAGATTTTTTCCCATCATTTCTTCTCTGGTATAGCCTAACATTTCACACATTTTATCATTAACAAAGGTTGTATATCCTACGTCATCAATCATCCATATACCTTCCTGGGCAAGTTCTACTAATTCTCTATATTTTTTTTCACTGCTCCGAAGTTCTTCTTCTGTTTTTTTTATTTCTGTAATATCTGCCTGAACTGCCACATAAACCTTTCCGTATTCAGGGTGGTTGTACAGAGATGTAGTAGCTTTACACCAGAAAGGAGTTCCGTCTTTTTTTATATTATGAACTTCATAGGTAGCCTCGCCGTGAGCTGTTACTTTATCTGCAATTTCAAGGTGGGTTTCATAAGCATTTTTTGTTCCTTCTGAATAATTCAGAATAGTTACATGTTTCCCATTTAATTCTCCTTCTGAATAGCCGAATATTTTTTCGAATTTCTGATTGGCATAAATTATAATTCCGTCTGAATCCCTTATAATACAGACTCCTTCTGCCATATTATTTACTATAATTCTATGTAACTCTATTTCTCTGTCAACAGTTTCCACTCATACCACCCTTTCTCGAAGCAACTGAAAAGGA
>JBEHWP010000950.1:0-2506 GCA_040217665.1 Vulcanimicrobiota bacterium | reverse complement strand
TGATGGAAAATGCCAGTAATTTAAAAGAACTGTTATCAGAGAAGGTAAACATTGAAATACAGATAAAATCTCTGAATTCTACTATAAAGGAAAAAGAACAGGCACTGGCAGACCTTAACGAACTGCATAGACAGGAAATAAAACGGTTAAAAGAAGAAGGGGAAAAACAGAAAAAACAGGCAGAAGAAGAGAAAGTAAAGATATCAGAAGAATGGCGTAAAAAAGTAGAGGAATTGAAAAAACCATGGTGGAAATTCCAGTAAAATACTATTACATACGTATTATTTATAAAGTTCTTCTTTAACTCCTGTAAGATAATTAAATTCAAGCAGAATCTGTCTGGCAATACTCTTCCACGGTGAATCAACATTTGAATATTTTCTGCATTTCTTTATAAGCCAGCCGTCAGAAGATATAAAATTGTGAATGAATAAAGAAACAGGATTTATACCGAGATGAAGTTTTAAGCTCAGAGATTTATGTTTTCTCCAGAATATGACAGCAGCCTTTCCTGTATCAATTTTTCTTATACAGTCTTCGTCAAATGTTACAGGATGATAATGATAATTTATGGCATCAGGGTTATAAATAATAGGAATACGTTTCTCTGCAATCCTGTAGCCCAGTTCATAATCTTCACATCCATACCCTTTAAAATCTTCATCAAACATACCAATATCTACAAGCATCTTTTTTCCAACGGAAGCGTTTCCCGTAACAAGATGATGCCATGGAAGTCTCTGACGTGCAACTTTATTATCATGTCTGAAACAAATTTTTCCGCTTTCTTCGTAATTTTCAAGAGTAGGAACAATCATCTGACGTCCTACAATGACACTTCCCGGGTATTTGCGGTAATAGTTCATATGCTCTTCTATCAATCTCGGATGGGCAAGGACATCACCGTCAGTCAGAAAAATCACCTCTCCCCTGGCTTTTCCTATGGCCATATTCCTTGCAGGAACTTTGCCAGTATTTTCCTTCCTGTAATAATTAAATAAAAAAGGAAAGGTAGAATTTTTACACAGTTCTTCTGTACCGTCTGTAGAACTGCTGTCTACAACAAGAACTTCCATTTTATCAAGAGGAAAGGTCTGTCTGCTGAATGTATTGAGTACATGAGAAAGAACAGGTTTCTGATTATATGTTCCTATAACTACTGAAATATCTATCATAATAGTTAGTATATCACAATTAACTGAAATCATGCAATCTGAAGATTGCATTTAAAAATGACACGTACTTTATATATACAATGGAAAAAAAAATTTATCACAGAATATTGAGAGTAAAAAGTGAAAAAAATCGATTTGACTTACTTTTCACTATTCACTAATTATATGTATTTATACTCACCACAGTAAAATAAAAGAGCAGTCTACAGGCAGACTGCTCTTTTATCAGAAGAGAGATTATCATTTAATTTCTATCTTTTTGGGCTGAACTTTTTCTTCCTTCGGAAGGACTATTTCGAGAATACCGTTTTTATAACTGGCATTTACCTTATCAGCCTGTATACCGCTTCCTATAGTGAATGACCTGTAGAAAGAGCCGTAAACTCTTTCCTGAAGGATAAAATTTTCACCTTTATCTTCCTTCTCAAGTTTTCTCTCGCCCTTTATGGTAAGCTGATTATCCTCTAAATGAACATCAATATCCTTCTGCTCCATACCGGGAAGTTCAGCCTTTACTACTATTTCATTCTCCTTTTCTATGACATCTACCGAAGGGGCCCAGCTTCTTGTTACAAATTCACCTGAACCTGTTCCCTCTCTTTTCATAGTATCGGAGAACAATCTGTTAATCTCCCTCTGTAAAGAATTCATTTCTGAAAATGGTTCCCATCTCATCAACATAGCAAATCACCTCTTATATTTTTTTAATTTTATCTGCTTGCAATATTATTATAATAGTTTAGTGTATATATGTCAAGTATTTTCTTAAATTTTTTTTCAATTATTTATACACATAAAAAACTTTAATTTACAGGGGGAAAAGGCATTTTCTATTCATTCAAACTGAAAATTACTTTCAAAAAAATCGCCAGAATTTACAGAAATTAATATAATTGCAAAAGATACCCTGAACTTTACATCATAATAGTTGAGTCTTATTATGTAAACTAAATATAATTAGTTAATATATAGTTTAAAGTTATACAGGAAAAGATTAAACATTTTTCTGAGTGGTGCCAGCGGTAAATATGGAACACGCTCCTGTCCCTGGCAGGGCTCTGGAGGAAAAGATATGCCGTATTAAAAGAGAGTTGTAAATTATATAGACGCAAAATATTAACAGTCTGTAAACCCGGTTTGCCACACAACAGGATCATATCTTTTCCGGAAGAGTCCGGACAGAGACAGGTTTTAGAAATGGCTATGAACTTATCTGGAGCGGTAATAAGTATCGTAACAGGTAAATTGGTACCAAAAAATATGGAACACGCTCCTGTCTCTGGCCGGGCTCTGGAGGAAAAGATATGCCGTATTAAAAGAGAGTTGTAAAT
>JBEHWP010000949.1:0-2515 GCA_040217665.1 Vulcanimicrobiota bacterium | reverse complement strand
GCTTTTAATGCTGTAAAGTTGCCTATACCTAACAAAATTATCTCTAATATAGAATTACAAAAACACGTGCCTACGAATGAAAATGAAGACCTCTTTGCCTTGCTGCAAGCCAATCCCTAATTTTTACTTGTCAAACTTCCGGCAATGCCGGGGTGATTCCCTGATCCCTGATTTCGGAACATATACCAGTATTCAGGGTTACGAAAGCTGTCTTTTTGCCAGATCCTTGAAGGGGCCTTCTACATTTATGAGGTCTTTATATTTGCCTGTCTGCACTATAGTTCCTTCTTTTACTACATAAATTTTATCTGCATTTATTATGGTGCTTAATCTGTGGGCAATAACAATTCTTGTGGCATTTAATTTATTGAGGCTTTCTGTAACAATGGCCTGTGTTGTATTATCAAGGGCACTTGTAGCTTCATCAAATATTATGATTTTGGGTTTTCTGGCTATGGCTCTTGCAATAAGAAGTCTCTGTTTCTGGCCTCCGGAGAAGGTTTCTCCTCCTTCTGACACCATTGTATGCATACCCATGGGCATGGCTTTAATATCATCTTCAATACCTGCAAGTCTTGCCGCTTCCCAGGCATCTTCCATTGTAAGAAGTGATGAACCTATAATATTATAGTAAATTGCTCCTGCCATTACCTTACTGTTCTGGATAACAACACCTATCTGGCTCCTTACAGATGCAAGATCGAGACCTGCAAGATTCTGTTCATCATAATAAATAGAACCTTCGAGAGGATTTTCGAAACCAAGAAGGAGCCTTAAGATAGTGGATTTACCTGCGCCGGAAGGCCCTACAAAGGCTATGAATTCACCGGGATTTACATTAAAAGATACATCTTTTAATATATGAGGGCCGTCTTTTTTATATTTAAAGGTTAAATGATGTACGTCAATTTTGCCTGATAATTCACCTGCTTCCAGTTTGTTCTCATCTATCTCCGGAGGAGTTTCAAATATAGGTTTTATTCTTTCAAATACAGGCACTATGTTTATAAGTAAAGCTATAGATAAACCGAGCTGCATCATTGCCGATATAAAAGCGGTAAAAGCTGCATTGAAAGCTATAAAGCTACCTGTTGATAACGTAGATCCTTCCAATTGATTTGATGGCTCGTATATTACAAAAGAAAAAAGAGCTATCCCTGTAATGATTGGTAATATAGAATTAAAGGTTGTAAGAAAGTTTTGAATAAGCCCTATTTTAAAAGAATATCGTTTCTGCTTGCTGAAATATTCCGCCCATTTTGTAAAGGCCAGTGTATGGGCACCTGATACCCTGAGTTTTGATATGCCGTTTATTAACTGAAATACAAAACCTGACAGTTTTCCGCTTATTTTCTGGAGTTCTCTCTGATAATTGAGCTGCTGATAACTTGTAAGGACTATGATTATTATCAGAATAAGGGAAATTATCGTTGCAACAATAGAAAGACTGCTGTCATAATAAAAGAGGAGAATAAAGTTGAACAGTGCGTAAATAGCCCCCAGAAGTGACGGAAGAGCAAGTCCGCTGAATAACTGACCTGATATATAATCTATTCCCAGTGATCTTGATGCAAGATCTCCAGAAGAAAACTGTCTGAAAAAAGAACATGGCAGTGAAAGTATTCTATCCCATATGGCAGCCTGTATCGGTATTTTCATCTTTGTTTCTATACGAATGAGGCAGATACTCTGCAGTATCTGAAATAATGTAACAGAAATGGAACCGATGAGAATTCCGATAATAATCTGTCCGAGCTGATTATATGCCGCATCGGGAATAACATAAGTGAACAGAAGGCCTGTTGCAAAGGGAACTATGAGTCCTAAAAGCCCTACTGCAACACTTATGAGAAGAAACACTTTAAAGTCACTTATAGCCCACTGAAAGCCAAATTTGATAACTTCAAGAGGGCTGATGGCTCTGGCAGGGAAAGGCCTGTAAAACACATAACCAAAAGGTATGAGTTTTTCTGCCACTTCTTTTGTTACTTTTTCTCTTCTGTTATTTTCCGGATCTATCATTTCATATGTATTGGAAGATAGAGGCATAATTGCTACAGGATTATTACTATCCTTTAGAAAACTGAGAAAAGATACGCATTCATCATGCCACCATCTATCATGGAGGCATACCTTTCTGTATCTTACTTTTGATACCCTGGCAATAGCAGTTAAAGGATCTATCAATTTTTTATTTTCCTGAGACAATAACGGTTTTTGAAACTGTATACCTTCTTTTTTTCCTATTATTTTACAGGCAGTAAACAGACTGTCTTCTCCTTCTCTGGTTCCATAATCTCTTTTTTCAGATTTCATAATTGAAGCAAGTCCTGACACTGCTTCTGTGAAAAATAAAACCTCACTCGCTTCCTTTTTTTCAAGTAATTCTCTTTCGTCTATCTTTTTTTCAACCAGTCTTATTTTCAGGAATTCTATTACATGACTGTGAAAATTATAAAGAAACGTGATGTCTCTGTCTTCTGAAATCTTTTTTTCTGTGGTAAATGTCTTTAGT
>JBEHWP010000948.1:0-2525 GCA_040217665.1 Vulcanimicrobiota bacterium | reverse complement strand
AAGAATTAATGATCTCATTGAAAATTGCTGGATTATTTGGATTAGAAATACCTATTATATTGCGTTGAAACGAAAAGGTGTTCTTATTAAAATGTATAGGAATTCTATCCTTCCCTATATTTTCCTTTATTATAATATTTGGAGCTTCAAATAGCGATTTCTCAGGAATTTTCTCAAATTTTATTTGTTTATCAATATCTTTTAATGCACCTAAATCAATTTTGTCTTCATAAACCGCTTCAGTTGGTAATGTTTTCATCTCGTATATATAATCAGGACATAAATGCCCCTGCGAGCCCAACATAAACCCTTCTTCAACTTTACAATTAGTTTCTTTTAAATAAGTCCTAAAATCTTTATTAGCATATTTCGAAACAATATTTTTTATTCTTCCTCCACCTAATAGATTGTTTTTCCAAATGAACTGATTCTCAATTGCTGTTACTCTATCTATAAAATGCAAATCATAATCATCTATTTCAAAAACAATTCGCTCTTTAGTTGCTTTTGTTCTTCTAAAAGTTAAATGAAGGATATTGTTATTTATAATGGGGCTCTCATTTTTAAGAAATATGGCAGCCGAAGCGACATCTGCACCATTATCCCATAAAGAATTATTTCTTGCTAATGCTGTAAAGTCAAATATTTGGATTACATTAAAGTTGGAAAATAATACTTTTTTATACTCAATAGACGTACTATTATACAATAATCCTGAAGATTTGATAATCAGACATAACAACCCTTTTTCTTTAAGATATGGAATTGACTCACTTAAAAATTTCAAGGCAATTTGTCCTTGAGGAATTTTTACCTTACAGCAGTTATACTCCCATATAGGAGAATATTTTTTTATCGCACCTGTACGGAATGGTGGATTCCCTATTATTAAATCGAACTTCACATTTTTAAGTTTACTAGCACTTTCAAAAAAATCTGAATATATTAAGTTTTTTTCTCTTAAATCGTCAAATTTTAGATTATTAATAATGTCAAGTGGATTTAATTCATTACAAAGAGCTAAACACAAACTGAATGAAGCTAATTCAATAGCCTGTTCTTCATAATCAACTCCATAAATATTTTGTAATATATTTTTTAATACCGAGATATCTGGAAATTTCATATCGTTCTGCAATCTCCAGATCTGAACAAGCCTTTTAAAAACAGTTACCAGAAAAATGCCAGAACCACAAGCAGGGTCTAACACCTTGTATGTGTCAATATTTATTTCTTTATACTTACTCAATGGTAAACATTCATCTACCAAAAGCTTTGTTAAATGTGCTGGCGTAAAATATAATCCTTTTTCTTTTTTATTGCTCCCCAAAAATTCCTCATAAAGACGGCTTATTAATTCAACAGGAATATATTTGAATTCAAAATATCTCCAATTCGGAAATTTTAATTCAAGTTGTTTAGATGCTAATGTTGTTTTTCTTGTATCTAATAATTCTGCTAAAAGTGTTAAATCAATATTTTCTAGAAGATTTTGATCATTCTTGTCCCATTGAAATACATTACCATCAAAACCAGTTTCAAAATTATTTAAAGTACGTAATAAATCAACAAACTTTCCATTTTTTAATACAGAAATAAAAGAATCCGAGTTCTCAAACTGTTTAAAATATTTATCAGATAATAATTTATTTCCGTTTGTATCAATTCTTTCTTCTAAATATTTTATTAATATGGATTGTACTATTAATTTATTAATGAATTCTGATGATAAATTATTATATTTTTTTTTTAATATTTCGACAATGTATTTAATATTCTCTATTAATTTGTTATAAGATGAATTATTTGAAAACTTAAACTTGTTTTTAACTTCCTCTTCTTCCCAAAAAACCCCACTCTTAATTTTTATTGCAAATTGACTATTATATAAACTATGTGCTTTTTCTGTTATTTCAAGACTTTTTATCAAGTAAGAAGGTTTGTAATCATCTGTAATATGATTTGTACAATCAATAATTTTAATTTCTGTTTTGAAGAAAAAACAAGTTATAGGAATTTCGCCAATACTCCATATTTTTTTATGAATATCTGTTAGCAGGTTTTCAGAAGCAGTATTAAAATCTTTGTCTGTAAAATCATAAAGATAAACCTGTGGTTGATAACTGCCATTTAATTGTTTTCTGAAATATACTGCTGACACATTCAATTCTTTAGCTTTATTTAAGAAAAATTTTACATCTGGCGGAGTATTTTGATTGGAATTAATTAAAAACAGAGCATCATCATTTTTATAGAAACCTAATTTTTCAAAATTTTTATAAAATTCCGGTCTTATTTTTTTAATTTTGCTCATATATTGTTCCTTAATTTAGGAAAGTAGTAATTTTAGGAATAATAATTTGATATTTCATATTTTATATTATTATTCTGTTCTTTGCAAGGCTTTACTGTATGCACGCCAACGATTGTGTAAATGCCTTTGTGTTTATTCCTCCAAATAGAGGGGATAAACACTATTGTTTATATTTTTCTTTTATCCTATTCGAAAAAATCATCCATTGGAT
>JBEHWP010000947.1:0-2526 GCA_040217665.1 Vulcanimicrobiota bacterium | reverse complement strand
TAAGGAGGAATACTATTGTATAAAAAATCATTGTTTTTATCCTTTCTAACTATGGTAATTCTTCTGCCAGGATGTGGTCTTATTATTTCTGCAATTATACAGGCGGCTTTCGGTTCTCTTACAGGTGCTGTGCTTGTACCTGCTGTAATCGTGGCAGCAGACGGTGAGAATAAACAATCAGGTATGATTATGGTTCCGCCCGGAATCATTCCCGAAGGGTATAAACCCGGAGAAGGGGTAAAGGTTATACTTGAGGATGTGGGAACTACAACTACAGGAAGCGATGGATCTTTTAATTTTAAAAATGTTCCTGCAGGCGTTAAATTATTGAAAATAGAAGACCCGGGATGGACTTATATAACTCAGGAAGTTGTAATAAGCGAAGAAGGTTCCCAGACAAGAGCTTTTACTGATTTTAAAATAATACCTAATGGGCCTGTTACATTGTCTCTGAGGAAAGGATTACTGGAAGTACCTCAGGCAGATTTTTATTTTGAAACCTATGGAATAGATCCAAATGGTATTCCGATAAAACCTTCTGCCACCTGGTCTGTTGATAATCCGAAAGGCACTGTAGACAATGGTTTTTTCCGAACTACAGAAGCCGGTCTTTATAAAATAACGGCTGTCTCCGGTTCCTATACAGCAAGTGTTACCGTTACCGTACATGAGAAAGTAGTTAATGTAAAAGGTCATGTGACTTATAATAATACACCTGTATCCGGTGGTACTGTTAAAGCTAAAGATACCAATCTCTATTCTCTTACAGATGAAACGGGATATTTTGAAATAAGGGGTATTCCGGCAATGGATGAAATAACTCTCATTGCTATAACTCCCTCCGGTATTACCAGGAGTGTAACAGTACAGCCCGGTGATCGTACCGATATAGAGATAGATATATCAATGACAGGTGACCCCAACGTGCCTCCTGTGAACACTCCTACAGGAAATCCGACTTTAATTCCTACGGGAACTCCGTCTCTTACTGAAACGCCGTCTCTTACTGAAACTCCTTCTACAACCAGAACTCCTTCAGGAACACCGGGCACTACTCCTACCGGTTCCCCTGTGTCTACAACCCACTGGACAGTAAAGAACAGCGGCATTTCAAACAATCTTAACGGAGTTTATTTTGTTGATTCTCTGAACGGCTGGACTGTAGGGGAGAATGGAACCATACTTCATACAACAGACGGCGGAGAAACATGGAATTTTCAGACAGGAGCATCTCCCTATAATCTCAGGGATGTCTGTTTTACCGGAGGTAAAGGATGGATTGTAGGTCATGGAATATCACCGGATGGCGTAGTTTTTACCTCTAACGACGGAGGAATTAGCTGGCTTGCTCCCAATCCTTTAGCATTTCCCACACCTCCCAATAAAATAGAAAGAGCCTTTTTCTTAGATCCCAATAACGGATGGTTTGCAGGAAATAGCGGACATATTTATCATACTGTTGACGGCGGAAATTACTGGTGGAATCAGCAGATGAATCCTTCCATAACGGAAGCTCTCTCCGATGTTTATTTTCGACCTTCCGGTAAAGGATGGGCAACAGGCAGTTCGGGAAGAATCCTGCTGACGGTAGATACCGGTTCTACATGGTCCCCTGTAAGTCTTACTGCAGGCTCTCTTTACGGTGTCTGGTTTGTAGATGATCTTTATGGCTGGACTGTAGGTGCAGGAGGAGTTGTTTTTTACAGCACAGACGGAGGTTCAATATGGGGGCCTCAGACAAGCGGAGTACCTACGGATCTCTATTCTGTCTGTTTTGTTGACAGCGGTACAGGATGGGCCTGCGGCGGAGGAGGCACTATAATTAATACCATAGATGCAGGAGCAGTCTGGCAGAGAGAAGCCAGCGGCATTGCCGAAAACCTTCATGATATATATTTCCTGAATGCCACTACAGGGTGGGCAGTGGGAGATAACGGGAAAATACTTAAATACAGGCCGTAACAGCCCGGATGAGTGTAAGAATCCATATATTTAACAAGGAGTTACGTATTTTTGAAATAAAAACATCAATAAACCTTTGTCATTCCCGCGTAAGGGGGAAGCCATTGTGATTTTAAGAAAAAGCTTATGGGGATGACAGACAATTAATGCGTAAGTCCTGTTTAACATGATGTAACAAAATGTAGAATAATGGATAGAAGAAGTTTATATGAATAGCGAGATAATTTTTCCGACAGAAAATCATAAAATTGCTTTTTATGAAATTACTGAAAAATTAATAGAAAAAAAAGATGTCAGAGGTATTTTATTGATAGGCTCTCTTGCCTGTGGTGACGGAAGAGAAAAGAGTGATATAGATTTATATGTAATAAGTGAACAAATACCAGGTGATGGTGAGATATTAATAATTAAAGGAATTGAAATTCAGATTCAATGGAGAACAATTGAACATGTAAAAGAAGTTGTGAATGGTAAAAACGTTGCTACTACAATGATGAGAAACAGCAGAATAATATATGATCCGGCAGGTATTCTGAAAGAAGTCACGGAGAAATTATCAAAAAA
>JBEHWP010000946.1:0-2534 GCA_040217665.1 Vulcanimicrobiota bacterium | reverse complement strand
TGTGAAAGGATAAATATGAAATTACCTGACACTCTTACCGGTGGAGTGGCATTTATCTGCAGATTGAAATCGAGAGGTTATGAAATTTCCCCTGAACTGGAAAGATTTATAAAAGATACCTTTGATTTTATAAAAATTTTTTTAAAGAGAGCTTTTTTAAGAGACCTTATTCTTTCAGAAATTTTCATAAGCTGGTATGCAGAAAATCTTATATGGAAAATTTAGAAAAAATTTTTTTTTAGAAGGATTTTTTTGTGTAAACGTTAAATATATACTACTTTGTATGTTTATTGGTAAGAATTTATTGATAAGGGACTGTAAGAAAATAATTCCGGTAAATTATGTTTATTGTCCTCGCGTTATGCCTTACGCGTCACGATTGTAAATATGATATGGTTATTTGTTACAACCGAGAATATCTTATCCCTGGCTTAAGCCAGTCCATTAAAGAATACCATTTCGCTATAAGGTCAGTAAACTGTCAGTATATGGGAAGTTGATTTATATCCCCCGTCATCTGGTATGATGGAAGCTATTGAAAAGATGTAAAATGATTTATATTTTTTCAGAGGAGTGGTTAAATAAAGACTTAATGTGTAGACTGAAGCGAATCGTATAAGAGGTACGGGAGGTTTTAAAGTGTCCATTTGTATTTATTGTGGTAAAGAAATTACCAGCGAATCAGTATTTTGCCAGTTTTGCGGATATAATAATATTCCCCTCGCGCTGGAACCAGGTATGATACTTCACAGCGGCAGATATGAAATTATCCAGACCCTTGAAACAGGCGGTATGGCCATACTCTATCTTGCCAGGGATCATAATCTTGATACGTTATGTACCATTAAGATTATGACAGATAATTTTAAAGATCCTGAAGAAAGAACCTATGCAATCAGTAAATTTAAAGATGAAGCCGTTATACTCGCTAAATTAAGACATCCGGGACTGCCTGTCGTACAGAATCATTTTGTAGAAGATATAAGATACTGTCTGGTTATGGATTATGTAAAGGGTAAATCCCTTGAAGATATACTCTATGATGCACTGCTCAATGATTATTATTTGAGCCCCGAACTTGTAATTAACTGGGGCATACAGATCTGCGATATCCTGGATTATCTTCATACCTATAAACCTATGATTATTCACAGAGATGTGAAACCTGATAATCTTATGGAACATGAAGGCAATCGTGTAGTACTGGTAGATTTCGGTGTAGCCCATGTCTTTGAGAAAAGAGATCCGGGAACAAGTGTTGGCACAACAGGTTATGCATCACCTGAACAATATCTGGGTAAAGCCTATCCTCAGAGTGATATTTTTGCTCTCGGTGCAACACTTCACAGACTTCTTACCGGTTATGACCCTGCCGAAGCTGAGGGTAATCTTTTTATATACCCTTCTCTGAATAAATATCGTGATGATATTCCTGCCGGACTTCAGGAGATAATTTCTAAATCTACAGAAATGGAAGCAGAAAATCGATTCTCTTCTGCAAAAGAATTTAAAGAAGCTCTTTTAAAGATAAAAATAGTAGATAGAGAGACTAAACAGGAAGAGGTTATAAAGAAAACTTCTCCTCCTCTTTCTGAAAAACCACTGCTGTCAGACATATTTAAAATAAAAACTTCAAATCTCAATCAATTCAAACAACAATTATCTAAAGTACTTGGTCTGGATATTGGTTCGCACGAGATAAAACTTTTACAAATGGGTGTTGACTCGAAGGGACATATGGGACCGAAATTAATTTCCTGTAAAAAAACTCCTGATAATACTGTAGTGAATGGTATGATAATTAACCCGAAAAAATTGAGTGAAACGATAAAATCTATATTGAAAGATAAGGAAAATTTCGATGTTATTGCCTCTCTTTCTCCTTATTGTTCCGTTATAAGGACAATAAAGGTTCCTGTTACATCTGCTGAAAAACTCCCTTCTATGTTATCATCCAATCTCAAACAGCTAATTCCTTTGCCGGTAGAAGAATGTTATATTGACTATAAAATACTTTCTTCCCATGATAGTGACAGAGATATGAAAGTAAGAATAATAGCACTGAGAAAAGAAGCTTACGATAATCTCAGAAAGACTTTATTTATGGCAGATCTGGACCCTGATAATATTATTATAGAACCTTTTGCAATGACAGTTCTTGCCAATCTCATAATAAAAGATGAGGGTAAAAAGAAAAATGTAGCTATAATAAATATGGGCGATGAAGGTACTTCATTGACTATTATGAAAGACGGACACCTTTCTCAAACAGCAGTTTTCTCATACGGAGGACATAAATTAACTGAAGCCATTATGAAGGCTGAAATGGTAGATTATGAACATGCAGAAGAACTTAAAAAGATTAAATATGATAATATAACAGATATAAATAACACAAAGACCAACTTTTTTCATCTTTTAATACTGCATGTCAAGGACTGGGCCACCGGGATTTCAAAAGCTCTGAGATATTTTGGTTCTGATTACAGACTGGATAAGTTTGACTCTATAATTTTTTGCGGCGGTGCGATTCA
>JBEHWP010000945.1:0-2534 GCA_040217665.1 Vulcanimicrobiota bacterium | reverse complement strand
CATATGTTCATAAAAATGAGAAATACCACGGAGATTTTGAGGCTCATATATGGAACCACATCTGACCCAGATATGAATAGATATTAAAGGATTGTCATGTTTTTCATGTGTCAGCACTACAAGGCCGTTATCGAAAACTGTACGTTTTAAATTCGAATCAGGCATATCGGCCTTCACGTTAGCTGTGAGGAAATAAAATATGGCACAAATAAAGAAAATTTTATGTAATAACTTCATAATCTTTCTCTCCCTTTTTTTAAAGATAAAATAAAATACCCGCTTTTATGGCGGGTATTTTATTATAGCCCCAGGGGAATTCGAATCCCCGTTACCGACGTGAGAGGCCGGCGTCCTAGGCCACTAGACGATGGGGCCATGCTACCTGCCAGTGGAGGACTCGAACCCCCACAAACAGATCCAGAGTCTGCTGTCCTACCATTAGACGAACTGGCATCAAAACTTAATTTCAATTGATTATACAGAAAACTTTTATAAATGTCAAGAAAATTAACCACGATTTTCAAGATTTTTAAAAGAGATATTCAGGGTTATTTAAATCACAGTGATCACCCATCAAGACTGCCATCATTTTCTATTATTTTATCCCTGTCTTTTATGGATTTATCAAAATCTTTTGCTAATTCTTCAAAGCTTTTGCCATAAACCTTCTTAAACGCTCTGTCCATATCTTCTGCCACCCAGACCTTCTTAAAAAGTCCGAGTCCGTATTTACTTATTAAGAAATTAACAAAAGCTGCACTTTCTGTAAAGGAAATCTCACCGGGATAATGATAAAAATCATTCTTCAATGTTAATAAAGGAACAAATTTCCCATTATTTTTCAATTCAATAATATTCTCTTCGAAATTTTCTTCCATGGAAGATAGAAACTGGGCAAATCCCCGGTGAAAAAAGGGCTCTCTGTTTCTGGTTTTACCTGTATAAAAAGATAGAACCATTCCTATCTGTATGCCGGGAGGCTCCTTCTCTTCCGTACCATATAAACTGTATATCTGTTTCACCTGGGGTCTGGAAAAACCCGGCTCTACTCCCATAATCTCACGGGCCTTTTCTACAGAGGGAAAAAGATAACATTGTATTTTATCATTCACTCCAAGACCGAGAAAAGTACTTATCTCCGAATATTTCTTCTGGTATTCCATAGAAATTTCATCTATATTTCTATCTGCTATACCGCCTTCGGGATAGGAAAAAACAAAATGCAATGTTTCTTTATGTTTCCACTGTACGAGAATTTTTCTCCCGTAAGCCTCCTGAAGGGAATTTCGAGTTGTATTCAATTTTATTGCCCTGTCGTATTCTTTAAATGCCCGTTCATATTCTCCTCTTTTTTCATAGATTTCACCCAGGCAAATCCTGGTCCATGCTTCAATCCATGCTCTTTCTGGAGCAAGAGAAAGGGTTTTATTCAATTCTTTAAAGGATTTTTCATAATCTCCCATTTCAAAAAATAATCTTCCCACAGCAGAACGATATTCAGGATTATTAGGATCCTTTTTCACAGCTTCATGAAACAGTTTCAGAGCTTCAGGATATTTATTAAAATTACCTGACATCCAGATATTATAACCTTTTCGTACGATTTTATCTGTATCTGCACCATAGGAAGGAAAACATAAGAAAAACATTGTCAGTATAACAAGAAAAACTGTTTTAATCAATTTAAAATCACCTCTGTATATAAAATCACCTGTCATTTTTAATACAATCATATTGAACTCTTACTTATTTAATTACTATTTTAACTATAAAGTCAGTAAAAACAAGGAAATTATGAAAAAGTGCAAAACTATAGAATCTTAAAATATAAATTCTATCCGGCAGGATAAAGTCCTTTATCTGAGAAAAGAATGTCTATGATGAAAAAAAATAGAGACATAATTTATATAGCCCTGATTATAACAATCAGTATTATTACTTTTTATAATAGCTTTTATAATGGTTTTGTATGGGATGATGAGAGAAATATTATCAATAACAGCTATCTCAGAGATTTTTCACTGAAAAATTTGAAAAATATACTTTTTTACAGTTATGACGGAAGTATACAGCCAGTAAAAAGTCTTTCTTATTTTATTCAGTATAATCTCTGGAAATTAAATCCTCTTCCCTATCACATATGGAATATAATATTATATATTACAAATGTTATTTTGATTTATTTTTTTATAATAGATATCAGCAAATCGTCTGTAATAGCTTTTATTACATGTATTTTATTTTCAGTACATCCCCTCCACTCTGAGATTGTGGCAGCACTCTTCGGGAAAGAATATATGTACGGTTCTATATTTTTTCTTGCATCTCTTTTATTATTTATTAAATATCTGAAGAGAGAAAAAAAATATATATATATACTTTCTATTATTTTATATATTATGGCTCTTATGTCAAAAGAATTTACACTTGCACTGTTTCCCCTTTTTATATTATATGATTTTACCTTTGTAAACAGACTGAATATAAAGAATCTCTGCAGAAGATTCTTTATATATATACCTTTTATAATAAGT
>JBEHWP010000944.1:0-2547 GCA_040217665.1 Vulcanimicrobiota bacterium | reverse complement strand
GGTCGAAGCTTCCTTCTTTTCTTGCACTGTCATGATACGTTTTATCACCGTCCAGACTGAATTGATAGGAAGTTACATGGTGACGGAACAGCTTTTTTGCCATTTCCTCTGTAATACTGTCAGGATTACCCATAAATCTGAAGGTTTTAAAGCCTCGTTTAATGGCTTCTTCAAGAAGTTGAAAGATATCTTCCCTCAAAAGAGGATCTCCTCCTGTAAAATTCAGATGTCCCTTTAACTTTCTTGAGTCCAGATAAAATCTGTAATGATCAAGTATTTTTATACAGTCCTTAAGAGACAGCTCGTTTTTTATCTCATTTTCATAGGTTTGAGAATTTATCATATAACAATGACGGCATTTTGACTGGCACCGGGCTGTTACATGCCATTGAATATTCATTATTCCGGCCGGCCCCCCTATGGGTAATGTCTTACCCTGGAGAGATTTATGTAGTTTAAATTTCATTAATATCACCCCTGTTTACGTAACGCGTGACGCGAGAACGAATAAATTAATTGTCCATCTTCTGGCCGGAGGCTTCCTCCAGTTCTTTTAAAAAAGATGCTTCTATATTATAACCTTTTTCAGTTAATTTATTAATATCTTCCCATGCTTTTTTATATTCTTTTTGTTTGAAATAAGAAAAAGCCCTGTTTTGATAAAGAATCGGATAAGAATCGTTTATTTCCAGAGCCCTGGTAAAATCATTTATAGCTTTATTATATTCACCTTTTATATTATAAATAGTCCCCCTGTAATTGTAAACTTCTATTGCCTGAGGATTATATTTCAGCATATATGTAAAGTCATCTATGGCTTTATCGTAATTTCCCGATTTATAAAACGATATGGCTCTTTCAATATAAATGTCAAAATCTTCATATATATTTATGGCTCTCGTAAAATCATCTATTGCTTTATTATATTCCCCTTTTATTTTATAGAGTTTCCCTCTGTTATAATAAGCTTCTCCATAATCAGGCTTGATTCTTATTGCACAGTTGAAATCATTCATGGCCATGTCATATTCTTTATCGTCTGTGTAATAAAGCCCCCGGCCGTTAAAGGCTTTATATAAATCAGGATATTTCTTCAGAGAATCATTCCATAACGTCAGACTGTTTTTCCATACAACGCATCTTTCATAACTTGATAAAGAAAGAATAGTTATTATTATAATTAAACATGTTGATAAAATAATTTTAGAGATTTTTTTATTATCTTCCCATACTCTGGAAGTCACTATTGCAAATCCCAGAAAAACACCATAGGAAGGCAGATATAAATATCTATCAGCTACCGGAACATCAGGATGTATTATAAAGAATATGTTTGATACGGGAATATAAAATATTACAAACCAGGCAAGAGAAAAAAATAATCTTTTTTCTTTAATAAACGAGTAAATAAGAGAAGACACCAGAATAATAAGAAGGCAGAGTGATAGAATAATAGACGTATCTGTTTTTGCCGGATATATGGCACTTAATTTCACAGGCCAGAATATTATCTCTCCGTATTTACCCAGGACTTTAATTGACGTAAGTATATATGTGTAACCTGTTATCATTTCTGCTCTGTTTTTCTGGGCATGTAAAAAAAATAGTGTTATTTCAACAAGTAATACAGTTAAAATATATGGAAGAAAGGATATTATTTTATGACGAAGAGTTTTTCCCTGCGAAAAGCCGGGGAAACTGTAAATCAGTAATATTACAAAAGGAAAAAGGCAGCTTACAGGATGAGATAGAATGGCCAGAAAAAGTGAAATGATAGATATGACTTTATATGATATATTTTCGGAAGATATGATAAAAAAATATAAAGTTGTAAATATGAAAAAGCCTGCCAGCAGAAGAGGTCTTCCGGAAATCCATGCCACAGGTTCCATATGGAGAGGATGGGTGGCAAAGAGGAGAACTGTAACGAGTGAGATATATTTATTTTTAAAGAATGTTGTTGTAAAAACATATAAAGGCAGAAGTGTTATAATAAATATTAACAGATTTGTCAGGTGATAGCCTGAGTAGTTAAGTTTCCATATGGTATAATCCAGAGCATAGGTAATGAAAACAACGGGCTGGTAATAATTACCTCTATCCATGTTACTTGAAGGATTCAGAATAAGTTTAAAATTATTCCAGTTGAAATTTTTTATGTACTCATGATTCAGGTAATATGGATCATCCAGATTTACGAATTTATTATCAAGGCATTTAATGTGGATAATTAAGACCAGTAGAATTATGGCATATAATAGTCTTCTTTTTTTCAAAAGTGTCTCCTTCTATATAAAAATCTCCATGCCTGAGCAGGGAGATTTTTATACAAGTGAAATAATATATCTGATTACCAGGTACAGCTTGAACAGCCTTCACTTCCTGTAAGTTCAGCTCCTGTTTCTATTAAAGTGTGATTAACGGAACAACTGCCGCCTGCAGAACATCCGTAATTATAATAACCGCCCCAGCTGCAGGAACTGCAGTTTGAGCAATATCCGTCATAGGCACTGTATCCGCGAACATCTCCTTCTTCTTTCGGAACAG
>JBEHWP010000943.1:0-2549 GCA_040217665.1 Vulcanimicrobiota bacterium | reverse complement strand
TAAATATTTTTTCAGACTGATTTACACAGTCAAGCTTTGTAAGTTTTAGCTGATAGCTGATAGCTAACTGCTGAACGCTTACAATTATTTTTTATATGTATATTATAATTACTGATATTCATTTTGTTTTTCTTCTCCCCCAAGAAATTCCAATCTAACAGCCATGACCGCATAATCACAACGAAGAATAAAAATTTATTATCCCTTCATCATTCACCATTCATGATTCTCATATAAACTAATTAATAGAATAGTCGTCAGAGTAACAGGCGACAGATGAAGTTAATTTTCTGTTAATTCATCAATAAATTTCCTGGATTCTTCGTCATGAGGATCTAATTCAGCAGCCCTGGTAAACTCTTCCAGAGCAAGCTCAAATCTATCCTGCTGATAATAAACAGTAGCCAGATTATGGTGATATTGAGAATTCTCAGGCTCTAACTCGATAGCTTTTAAAAAAGCTCCTACAGACTTATCGTAATCTCCCTTGCTTCCGTACGCAATACCAAGATTATTATGACATGCTCCGTATCCGGGATAGGAAGCAGTCGATTTTTCATATTGCTCTATTGCCTTATCTATATCTCTCCTGCTAAAGAAGATATTTCCATAATTATAAAGAGCCATAGCATATCGTGAATTAATAGAAAGAGCTTTTTCATAACATTCTACTGCTCTGTCATAATCCTGTAATTTTTCATAGGCTACACCGAGATTATTATGGACATCAGCATACCAGTATTTAGTCTCTATAGAGAGGAGCCTGTCAAACTCTTCCAGAGCTTCATCATAAAAACCAAGTTTAAGGTACAACTCACCAAGACAGCGTCGCGCTTCTCTGTACCGGGGATTAATGGAAAGAGCTTCTTTATATTCAGCCACTGCTTTACCTGTGAGACCTTTCAATTCATAAATATTACCAAGTTTAAAATGCATATCAGGCCATCTGGGGTGGAGAGAAATTATTGACAAAAACTCCTCTATAGCCTTATCTATCATATTATTAATTTCAAAGACAAAGGAAAATTTAGCTACAGGACTATTTACAGCTGGATTTAAAAGAGAATCTTCCAACTCATACTTATCATCACTTAATACAATACCACACTCGTAACAATATTTATAATGATTTTGATTTTCTGTCTCACAATTAAAACATTTCACAAAAATCCACTCCTTCTCCTTAAAAGTTATCTTTCTACTAACAAATAAAATTTCCTTCATAAGAAATATTAATAAATTTAATTTTACAGAACTATTTTATTTTTAATTAATATTTTATATTAGATAAACTTATCAGGATCTATTTTGACTCCATCAGGTCTGAATTTTTTTATTTTTTTCAACTTGTTCTCTTTTCCTTCTTCTTTCTTTTTCAGAGAAGAAAGGAAGGATTTTTTCAATTCCTTTCTTTTCAGCCAGTCTTCTTCATTACATACAAAAGAAGTGGCAGAACCGACATGACCGCAGCACGGGCAGGTTTTAATATCAATAGAACCATCAAAAGATGTTTCAAACAATAACCTGCACTCGGGACATTTTGCTTTCCCTGTATCCATAATATCACCCCTTATTTATAGGCTTCGACTTCTCTTTAATATAAATATCAGCAGTTAACTTTTATAAAAATTACATAATATTGAATATATTACTGATTTTTTAATAAAAAATTAAAGTTCCTCAGACTATCCATAACTTTAAAAAATTCACTTTTATCATAGAGGATTTTCTCAAGATCTCTCAAATGTTTGATATTAAATCCTTCAATGTCATACTGTTGCTTTAATAACATATAAAGACTTTCCAGAAATCGTTCTTTTATATGTTCTTCTGGCAAATTCTGTCTTTCCTTTTCTTCTAATTTCAATTGAAAATCTGATAATACCGCGAGAGCTCTCTCCAGAGAATTATTTATTTTCATAAGATTCATAATAGTATTTTCAGTTATTGTCCTGGAACTGTCCCGGTCTATGGAAGCATCCAGAAGCCCTTTTGTAGAAGGCCAATCGGTATAAACCATCTTACCTGCAAGGATATCAACCATTGAAAATAAACGGGATAAAGACTTTTTTACTCTCTCAGTTTCATTTGCAATAAGGGTATCTTTAAAATTATCTTCTTCTTTATCTATAATTTTATTCAGTCCATTTATTATCTGAAAGGTATTATTCTTAAAATCTTTAAGTTCCTGTGTTACATAATCAAGCTTGCCGGAAATCTCTTTAATATGATCAGACTCAATTCTATGTTCTATGTAATCAACGACCTGAGAAAGAGCAGCTATTTCTTTTGATGGCATTTGAAAAGGTCGTTCTTCTCCGGGAATTTCTGTTGTAGAATCTTTATAAATCACTTCTTTTTCATAGGTACCTTCGGAGAAAAAATCTCCGGAAATACCGGGAATAAACTCCTGCATTACAGTGTTATCATGCTGCTGGCCCGATACCATGCCTGCTTTTTTCTCTGAGCTGTAGTATATTTCTGGAGGTTCTTCAGCTATATATTCTTCAGAGATTTTGCCAGAGGGAATTTCTTCAGCTATATATTCT
>JBEHWP010000942.1:0-2562 GCA_040217665.1 Vulcanimicrobiota bacterium | reverse complement strand
ACAAATTCTCATTCTTCGTTGTGACCGAATCGGTCATGGTTGTTAGTTAATATTGAATAGTAAATAATATACTGTTCTATTTTTTAAATCTGCAAAAGTATAGATTAAATATAAAGTTTGTTGTCTGAAATATATTTTTCTACTGTATCGGGAATAAGATATTTTATACTTTTACCTTCTTTCAATCTTTTTCTTATATCACTCGATGAAATCTCAAGCAGGAGGCTGTTGACCACTATTATTTTATTAGAAAATAAAGGATAATTTGTTTCTATTTTATTCAAAAGAACCTCTCTGGCATATCCCGGTCTTGATATAGCAATAAAACCTGTTAACATGTCTATTAATTCAGGGAAATTATACCACGAATAATTTAAAAGGGCATCCATTCCTGTAATAAAAAACAGAGAATCTCCATGATAAAGATTATAAAAACATCTTATAGTATCAACTGTATAGGACATACCCTGCCTGTCCAGTTCAACTCTTGAACTTTCAAAAAAATCATTATTACTGATTGCCAGATTTAACATATTCCACCTGTGTTCTTCTGTCGATAAATTAACATCTGTACGATGTGGCGGAATTTTATTAGGTATAAATATAACTCTTGTAAAACCCATGGTTACACGTATCTCTTCAGCAATAAATAAATGTCCATTATGAACGGGGTTAAAGGTTCCGCCTATTATTCCTATTTTTTTCATATATACTCCTCACTAACGGCCATAACCCGATAGAATAGCTATAAAATAACAAATTCACCCTGTCCGTTATAAAATCCTTTAAAAAATTGGCATAAAATTTGCCTTAAAATATTTAACTTTGTAGTTGCAAAATTATTATTCATTAAGTAAAATGAGGTGAGCTTTTTTTAGTTGAAACATTATGAAAATATTAGATAAATATTTACTCAGAGAACTGGCGGGCCCTTTTTTGATTGCCATACTTGGATTTTTAATCTTTATGGTAAGTCATATATTATTTCTTTTAACAGATGTTATTGTAAATAAAAATATTCCTTTTGGGGTAGTAGCCAGAATGATGCTTCTCAGAATGCCTGCAATTATGGTATTAACCTTGCCTGTTGCAATTTTATTCGGAACTGTTTTAAGTATAAGCGGTATGGTTGCTTCCAATGAGATAACGGCTCTGAGAAGCATTGGAATAAGTTTCCCGAGAATTATGCTTCCTTTTCTCATAGTAGGAATTACATTAAGTGGTATAACATTTTTAACAAATGAAAAAATTGTCCCATGGGCAAGCCATAAATCTGAAAATATTGTCAGAAATATGATATTAAAACAGCAGGTACCTCTTATTCATTCGAATGTATTCCAGCGAGGACCAAATAACCAGACATTTTATGTTCATGTAGTTGATGAACAGAATAAAATTCTCCAGGATATTATGATCTTTGATATGAATGACGGAGATTTTCCGAAGATAATAACTGCAAAACAGGCTACATGGGATGATAAGTGCTGGTATCTTTCCGATGGCTCAATACATAAATTCGATAAAGACGGGAAATTATTATGGCAGGCAAATTTCAATGATTTCAAACTTCAGGTAGATATTGATGTAAAAGACTTTTTTGCCATGCAAAAAACTCCTTCAGAAATGACTACAGAAGAATTAAAAAAACAGATAGACAAAATGGCTACAAGCGGACAGGATACAAGAGAATTTCAGGTAGATTATCAGATAAAATACAGCTTACCTCTGGCAAGCCTTATTACTGCATTAATAGGAGCACCTCTGAGTGTAAAAGCACCCAGGAGCGGTAAAATGATGGGAATAGCCTACAGTTTTGGCGTAATATTCGTATATTATAATTTAATGTCTATAGGCAGGGCTTTTGCACGAAATGGTATTATATCACCGTTTCTCGGAGCATGGTGTCCCGTTATAATAATAGGAACTCTCGGGGTTATACTCCTATTTAATGTAGAATATTCTTTTGACAAAAAATCCCTAGAAATACTGTGGGCATCATGTCGGGGCAAGTTAATTATTATCAAGAAAAAATTTAAAGTCGGAATAAACAAGTTAATGGAAACAAAAAAGAAATCAGTGAAAAAGGAAAACAATATAATAGCTGAACATATAGAGAGAATAGAGTATAGGGAGATAGAATTTCCTGAAAAAAGTCTCTGTGATGTAATTTCAAAAAATGAAGAATGAAGATAGTTAGATTTTTCTTATAACCTATCTGATTTGATGACTTTTCAGATAGGCTCTTAATAAAAATTTATTACGGGTTAGTATAAATAAAACATAGCTGTTAATAAACTTTTTAAACATAAACTTGAAAATTAAAGATAAAAACTTAAATAAACCATGTAAACGTATTTATCTGCAGGTGATTTTGTGAAGATTACTTTCTGGAAAGAAAAAATTTTTCTTTTTATTTTGATATTTTTATTTTCCTGTAACTGTATTTATGGACAGGAAAAAGTTAAAACTTCCCTGGAAGCCGATAAGGTTTCTATTGATGAAGACGGATGGATAGTAGCAGAAGGTAAGGTAAAAATTACTTATGAAGGCACAGAAATCGAG
>JBEHWP010000941.1:0-2569 GCA_040217665.1 Vulcanimicrobiota bacterium | reverse complement strand
ATAAAATTTATAATCTATCTGGAAGTCGCTGTTATCGTTGAATACATATCTTAAACCCAGACCGGGGATCAGCTGAGACCATTTTACATCTTTTCCTGTTTCATTTATTCCGCTGCATTTTACATATTCCCCGTAGCCCTGCACACTGAATTTATCAGTAATATCGTACGTTATACCGCCATTAAAAAAATAGTAGGAAATATCTACTCTGTAATCTTTTGTTTCATAATCACGGCTGAAATTGTGATAATCAAAATAGCCCCATGTATGAAATTTTTCAAAACCATATTTTCCTCCTACTTCAACAGTATATTCTTTCCCTTTTGCCGGATCGTTTACAGTAAAGAAATGATCCAGATTTCCGTAGATATTAGTTCCCATTGTATCTGCTACAGGATTGCCTGTAAGAAAATCATATTTCTGGAATGAGTCTTCATTGTCTGTAATTGCAGTAGGTTTTACCTGCTGAAAATATGTAAAATCTGTATATATAATTCCCGAATCTTTTTCTCCGAATTTCCAGTTCAGACCCAGATCTATTGATATTCTATTCGGTCTTGTTCTTGAAAATCTTCTTCCGTTACAGGCAAAGGTACCTTCTTTCCATCCCCATCCCTCATGATGAGAGCCATTGTCATTATATACTTTTTCCCAGTGTTCATGATAACCGAAAGGATCATAATTCGGTTCAATCCTGACGAATTCCCCGTAAAAACTTAAAGAAGAAAGTTTTACTTTTACTCCTCCATTCAAAAAGCTGCCTCTGTATCCGTTTTTACCATCAAGTAGATTCGAGTCAAATACTGTCTGATTGAATTCTCCGTAAATTTTTATTTTATCTTCCGGCCAGCTATAAGATCCTTTAAGACCGTAGTAAATTGTATCTTTGGGAGGATTTTTCAGGTTTTTATTAGTTCCGAGAGAAGGATTTGATGCATAATCTTCATAAAGTCTTAATAATGCTCCTTCTATATGAGCCTTCCCTTCAAGGAAATCGCTGCCTGCCCAGAAACCCTGAAGATAGTTATCATACTGGCCGGGCAGACTTTTACCGTAAAGCATAAGACTATAAACACCATCTCCGTTGTTATAAGGTACTGCCAGTTCATATCTGAATTTAACCGGTACTCCTGTTGTATCAGATGTTCTTAAAACATTCAAATTTCTTGCCATAAAGATTTCCATATCTATTTTTTTATAAAGGGTTCCACAAATATCTATGCCGTTCATTGGCATAATATCTTTTCCTCCATAACCGATATTATTTCTCAAACCGTAGAAAAGATTTCGGGAGATTTTTTTTACGTTATAATCTCCAAACTTACCGGTAAAATCCCAATCTCCGTCCGTATCAAACCAGAGTGTGGCAAGATCTGCCTGAAATTTATAAATACTTACTATCTGCCCTGATGAATTGTAGGAAGGAACAAGGCCCCATTGATCTATAAGTCCCTGTTCTCCGAAAGCACTGTATGCTGAAAAATCTCCTCCTCCTTTTATTTTATCCGTGATTTTTGCAGAAACTGTAAGATTGAGTTGAGACATAAGAGCAGACCCTTGAAATAACCGGCTACCACCGTTAGGGCCATTGTAGCGGTCTCTGTCAAATATAACGGATGGCCCGCGCTCAAAGTCCAGTTTCTCTGGAAAAGGGTTGCCGAAACTTTTTGTATTGTCAGCATCGGGAGAATAGCCTATCGTTACAGCAGTAGTGTTAAAGTTTCCGCTTATTTTTACTCTCTCAAGTTCCTTTACTCTTGATGTTATTTTTCCTATAGATTCTTCTATATTTGACACTCTTATTCCGAGTGAGTTCAGTTCCTTATGAAATTCTTCAGTCAGCTTATTTATTGTTTCAAGATCATTCTTTGTTGCATAAACAGATAGATCCGGCATTTGAGGAATAGAAGCTTCTAACTGTTCTATACGGGCAATTATTCTTGCCACAGCCATAGCCATTTCATATCTTGTTACAGGTCTGTCACCCTTGAAATAACCATCGGGATAACCTTCTACAAGTCCTTTTTCCTGAAGCATTTCTACCGCATCATAGGCCCAGTGATTCTGATGTATGTCATTGAATGGATTGGCTGATAGAGGAAGAGATAAATACAGGCACAGTAATATAATTGTCGGAAATATAATCTTATACATTTCTATAAACCTCCTTTATATCGATCTCTAAAATAATTAATTAGACATATACAGGATAACACCTTTTTATAATAATATTAAAAAAATAATAGTTAAAAAAAATATAATTACTATTAATTTTTTTTATGATATCGTCGATAATGTTACTGTAGTTAAACAATACTCTTATGTATAAGAAAGGGGAGACCACTATGATACAAAATATTAAAGTCAGCTATAAAATTATTATCTGCTTTGTAATTCTGTATTTGATTATACTTATTATAGGTTATGTTGGTGGACTGAATATTTATAAAATTAATGAAAGTTCCATGAATTTATATGAACATAGAACTGTGCCTATAAGAGAGACAGTAGAAATACTCCAGGCTTTTTTAAGAATTCGTCTTAATGTAAGAGATATGATAAGGCTCAG
>JBEHWP010000940.1:0-2575 GCA_040217665.1 Vulcanimicrobiota bacterium | reverse complement strand
TCTTTTTTCCCTTCTTCCGTAATAAATTATGAAAATTTTTTTTCTTTTGTAAACATCCCTGCAGAACTTCTTATCTCTTTATTTTCTGTTATTATATTACTTTCTCTCTGGTTTCATTATATTGAACTCAGATATTATTTTATTTACGGAACAAGTAAGAAAATAAATATTTTCTCCGAGCACCGTTTAACCTTCTATCTGGCATCTATCCTTATTTGCGGATGGCTTTTTACTGATGAAATAGGTAATTATATGGAAAATAAAGAAAAAAAATATATTCTCGATCAAACGAAAATTGCTGCAGTTACTATAGATACAGAAAAAGTAAAGAAATTTTTCTGGAATGAAGCAGATCTTAACAACAGACCCTATCTGGAAATCAAGGAACTTATAACAAAAATTCGCTCGGTCAATCCTCAATGTCGTTTCGTATCTCTTATGGGACTTCAGGATAACAGACTTTATGTTCTTGTTGATTCCGAGTCTCCGGATTCAGAGGATTACTCTCCTCCCGGACAGCTTTATGAGGAAGGCGATCCCAGGCTGATTGATTTTTACAGGCAGAAATCTCCTATGGTAATAGGCCCTGTATATGATCGATGGGGGGCATGGATTTCAGCTTATGTTCATCTCTACAATACTCCTGATTACAGGAAATCTGTGGCTATTGCCATAGATTTTGATGCTTCTTACTGGAGAAGTGCCATTGCAGGTCACAGACTTGCAGGAATAATTATAGTATTACTTTTTTCAATTCTTCTCTGCGGAACCTTTGTTTATCAGCAGACAGAAGAATCTCTCAGAATAAGGACAGAGCGATCATTATACTTCAGAGAAACCATTCTTAACCTTACAAGAAGTGATAAAATCAATCTTGACCATGGAATAAAACAGATAACAGAACGTGTTGCAAAAACTCTCGATGTAGAGAGAACTGCTATATGGTTATACGATGAAGATAAATCCGAGTTTCTCTGTAATGATCTTTACTGCAGGAGCGAAGATAAACATAAAACAGGTTTGAGCCTGAAACAAGAGGATTATCCTGACTATTTCCAAAAACTTGAATCTACCGGAAGTATTATATCAGACGATGTGCGAACAGATATCAGTGCAGACGAATTGGTTGAAACATATTTTATTCCCGAACATATTACATCTATGATGGGGACTCCTGTATTTCGTAACGGTAAAATTGCAGGTATGCTCTCTATAGAAGAAATTAACAGAATCCACCGATGGACAGTAGAGGAACAGGAATTTGCCGTTTCTCTGGCAGATATGATTTCTCTTTTACTGGAATCGGAAGAAAGACATCGTGCCGAAGAAGCCGAAAAGGAACGGTCCCGGGAACTTGAAAAGAGATCAAGGGAACTGGAAACTCTTCTTGACAGTTTACCGGGCTTTGCCTTCCTCAAGGATAGTAATCTGGCCTATATTACGGCAAATAAAATTTTCTGTCATATGGTAGGGAAGACAAAGTCCGAACTTTCCGGCAAGACTGATGCGGATTTATTTACTCCTGACAGGGAAAAGAAATATCGCCTTGTAGAAGAGATTATATTACTTGGAGAAGAGCCGTATGTTGAAATGGAAGAAGAGGTAAATCAGAATGGTGAAAAAATAATCCTTACAACAAGAAAAGTTCCTCTCAGGGATGGGAAAGGAAACATTACAGGTCTTATCTGTCTTGGCTTTGATATTACTGAAAGAAAAGATCTGGAAAACCGCCTGAGACAGTCTCAAAAGATGGAAGATATAGGAAAGCTTGCAGGAGATGTGGCCCATGATTTTAATAATATTCTCGGTGTTATTGCAGGCTATACTGAACTGGCCATGCAGGATGCAGAAGGGAATGAAACAATTTGCAGTAAATTGGAACACAGCCTGAAAGCCACTAAAAGAGGAAAAGAATTAATACAACAACTTCTTGCTTTGAGCAGTCACGAAGGACAGAAGAGACTGTTGCCGGATAAACGGCGCGGTAATGAAACTATTTTATTTGTTGACGACGAGGCATCTTTACTCAAAGTAGGAAAAGAAATGTTTGAGTCTCTGGGGTATATAGTTGAAATAGAGTCGAGCAGTGTGAACGCTCTGAATTTGTTTTCCCGTCAACCTGATAAATATGATCTTGTCATAACAGATTATATTATGCCCCATATGTCAGGTATAGAACTGGCAAGAGGAATTATTAAAATCAGAAATAACATACCTCTTATAATATGTACCGGTTTTGATGAAATCCTGTCCCGGGAACAGTTAGAAAAAGAATCTATAAAAATGTTAGTTTTCAAGCCTTTTACATTAAATGAAATTACCGAAAAGATCAGGCTTGTACTGGACGAGCAAAAACTGGAAGACCAGAAATCAGTCTGACAGAAGGTGATAGTTATTACTATTACCTCGATTATAAAATTCAGTTGTATCATAAATATTTTCTTCTTTGATTTTTTTTTACCTTCTAAGTCGAATAGATTACTTTAATTACTATCCACGGTAGTGTAAAAAATTAGCTGGTTTTAAAGAAAGCAGTAATAATAAGAGTATAAAGATGTAAAATTTAAAAAAAGCA
>JBEHWP010000939.1:0-2575 GCA_040217665.1 Vulcanimicrobiota bacterium | reverse complement strand
GAACATGCCACTCCCATGCTGAGTATTGCCAATGCCTTTGATGAAGGAGATTTACTTGCCTTTGACCAGAGGGTAAAAAAACTCCTGGGTAAAGAGAATATAGAATATGCAGTAGAACCGAAGGTTGACGGATTATCTGCTTCTATTATATATGAACATGGCCGCTTTATAAGAGGTGCCACCAGGGGAGACGGCCAGAGGGGAGAAGATATAACACAGAATTTAAAAACCATAAAATCCATACCCCTTATAATAGACAGTGAAGATTGTCCTGACAATCTGGAGGTCAGGGGAGAGGTTTTAATATGTTTGGAAGATTTTAATGAACTGAATAAAAAACGACTGGAAAAAGGGGAGCAACCTTTTGCCAACCCCAGGAATGCAGCGGCAGGCTCTTTAAGACAGTTAGACCCGAAGGTTACTGCCGGCCGTCCCCTGGATATATTCATTTATGCCGGCATAATAACTCCTTCTTCTCCTTCCATAAAATCTCATTATGAGATGATTTCATTTTTAAAGCATCTTGGATTTAAAGTAGTGCAGTACTGCAAACTCTGCCGTGGAATTGAAGAAGTAATAAAATATTGTTTTGAGTGCAGAGATAAAAAGAATGAATTTCCCTATGAAACAGATGGTATGGTAGTAAAGGTTTCGTCTTATTCGGAACAGGAAACACTGGGTGCCGTAAGCAGAAGCCCCCGGTGGGCCATAGCATATAAATTCCCTGCTGTAGAAGCTACTACCATAGTAAAAGACATTCAGGTTTATATAGGCAGAACAGGTGCTCTGACTCCTGTGGCACACCTTGAGCCGGTAGAAATAGATGGCTCTGTCGTGAGCAGGGCGACCCTTCATAATGAAGACGAAATAAGAAGAAAAGATATTCTTATAGGTGACAGAGTGGTGGTTCACAAAGCAGGAAAGATTATTCCCGAAGTGGTAAAGGTTATTAAAGAAGAAAGAACGGGAAAAGAAAAAGAATTTGTTATGCCTTCAATATGCCCGAGATGTTCCGCACCTGTAGAAAAACCTGCAGGAGAAGCAGTGGCAAGGTGTACAAACAATAACTGTTTTGCAAGGCTTGAGAGAAATATATGCCACTATGCATCCCGTGATGCCATGGATATAGAAGGTCTGGGTAAATCGAGAGTTGAACAGTTAATAGAAGAAGGTCTTATAAAAAAAGATGTTTCTGACCTTTATTCATTGAATATGGAAGAACTTTCTTCTCTTGAAGGCATGGGTGAGAAATCTGCCCGAAACCTTTTAAATGCCATAGAAGCTTCAAAGGACAGATCTTTAAAGAGACTCATATATGCTCTGGGTATAAGACATGCAGGTGAACATGTGGCAAGTATTCTGGCAGAACACTATTCCTCCCTTGAAGACTTGTCGAAAGTAACAGTTGAAGAACTTCTGAATATTCATGAAATAGGCCCGAAAGTGGCCGGCACTATTGTAGAATTTTTCTCTCAGAAAGAAAACCTTCTTCTGATAGACACTCTTAAAAGAGCCGGTGTAAAGGTTTATGAGGAAAAACAGGAGAAGCCTGAAAAGGGCAATCAAATATGGTCAGGGAAACAGTTTGTCATTACAGGAACCCTTCCCGGTATGTCACGTAATGAGGCCAAGGCCATAATAGAAGAAAGGGGAGGCAGGGTAGGCTCATCTGTCAGTAAGAAAACAGATTTCCTTCTCACAGGTGAAGACCCTGGAAGTAAACTTGATAAAGCCCTGTCGCTCGGCGTGAAGATAATAAAAGGAGAAGAGTTTGAAGACATGGTCGGAGATAATAAGCCAGAACAGGGAACATTGTTTTAAGTAATGATAAAGATAATATTGGGGGAGAGTCATAATTTAGTCCCTCACTTTGGCTGACTGGCGCTCCTCCGAAAAAAATCTAAACTGCTACATTGTTAACTGCTACAGGTTGCATCATGCCACTTTACATTATAAAGCGTACAAATGCACCTGTGCTGCGTGATATTTTTTTCTCCGGAGCACCAGCCAGCCAAAACACTAAGTACCGCAACAGGTAAATTGGTACCCAAAAATATGGAACACGCTCCTGTCCCTGTCCGGGCTCTGGAGGAAAAGATATGCCGTATTAAAAGAGATTTATAAATTATATAGACGCAAAATATTAACAGTCTGCAAAACCAGTTTGCCACGCAACAGGATCATATCTTTTCCGGAAGAGTCCGGACAGGGACAGGTTTTAGAAATGGATACGAACTTATCTGGAGCGGTACTAAGGAACAGTCAGGAAATAACTACATCATATTTACAGTTTATATCGTGATGCGTAATGCGTGACGCGAGGATACAATCGTAATTTGCCGGAGTTGTTTTTCTTACAGTACTAAACAGGAGTTACGTATTTTTTGAAATAAAAACATCAATAAACCAATGAAGCCTTTTATCATCAGGTAATTCTCCGTGGATGATATACTGTTTTAATCTTCAATAATCTGGCCTGTATGAGTTAAGTCTCTGTCGTGAAGTATTTCTCCGTCTTTTATGGTGATGATTCTATTCATCTGTTTTGCCAGGTTTTGATCATGAGTTACGAGAA
>JBEHWP010000938.1:0-2580 GCA_040217665.1 Vulcanimicrobiota bacterium | reverse complement strand
TAATTGTGCCCAAGGGCAAACCACAGGAAGTAATCAATGCAATAGTTGAACTTCATGAAAGTCAATCATTGAGAGATGACTTTGCTATTAAAGGCAGGGAAAGAGTAGAACAATATAGCTGGGAAAGAATAGCCCATCTTTATATGGCTCTGTTCAGGTCATTACTTTAATCAAGAGCTCTTTCGCTGATGAAGGGGAGGTTTATATGATTTGTACTGTATGCGGTGGTAAAATAAGAGATGAAGCACGATTCTGTGCTCATTGCGGACAGAAGGTTCATGTCAAGAAATCTATAGTAAATGTTGAATTTGCAGATAAAACTTCTGCTGATACAGAAGATAATCCAGAGATTGATGAAGAAAATAAAAAGTTTATAGAAACAGAGACTCTCAGATTATTTAAAGAAAAATCCCGTGAAATTGATTTCCCGGAGAGAGAATCTTCAAAATATTTAAGTAATCTGGAAATACCTTCTTTTAAAGGTCTCAGAGGCAGAGAGGTTCATGTGAGTATTACTGCCAGAGATATTGAAAAGCTTATGGAAAAAGAAGGCATTGAATTCAGAGACGGCCTCTGGAAAAAGGATTTTGAAGGTATATGTGCAATCTGTTCACTGGATGATACACTTGATCTGGTATATCACTGTATAAAAGGTAAAAATGAGAATAAGTTTTGCTGTGAACTCCACGGGTATCTGAACAAAAAAAGCGATGTGTCAGGAATTTATTCCCAGTTTGTCTTTCCTGAAAACTGGGATGGAAATAAAATAGAACTGTGGAAAACAGATATTACCAGATCAGAACAGGAAAGAAGAGAAAAAACCCTTGATTATTACAAAACAGGTATGATGGAAAAGCTTTATTGCTGTGTCTGTGATGAGGAGATTGATTTTATAGAACAGTATCAGAACGGAGGATACTGTGAGAAGTGTAAAACTAAAAAATCCGGTGAAGAATCAGACAGTGAAAAATTATGGCAGATGGAAGTCGGAAAATACAGGATCGGTTCTGTTTTTGAAGTAATGGATAAGCCTGATACATCCACAGGTGATCTTGAACCGGGTCAGGTGTATCAATTGAAATATAAAAAAGGTAAGAGGGTTTATATGGCCAGACTTGATTTAAAAGGAAAACCTGTTACCGGTAAAGGTCACTGGTATCTTGGCATACCTCATTATTTTAAACATAAACCTGCAAGAAAGATAACTAAAACTTATAGATAAAATATGACGATTTAAGAGTACAGGAATTTTCATTTTTGACCAGGATTTATAGGATTTATGGGATTACCAGGATGATAAATAGAATTACAGTCACTTATTAGTATAGTTTTGCACTTTTAAAAAAAATTATAATTTCTTACATAGTTGAATAAAATTATGTAAGGCTTGAATAGTTATTAGCTATTAGCTTATGTTCAGAGTATAGGAGTTTTTATTTTTAATGGCATAAAATAAAGCTTTAGATGAAAATTAAGTAGAGGGAGTTAATCTAAATAATTTATTTAAAGGGAGTTAATCTAAATAATTTATTTTTATAATATTACAGATGAATACGGATGTTTCTCAAATTTCTCCCGTCATGGATTTGAATTGAAGGGTCAATACTGGCCTACAAGTGAACATTATTTTCAGGCCCAGAAATTTGCAGGAACTCCTTATGAGGAAGCTATAAGAAAGGCTCCATCTCCGCGGGAAGCGGCAGAAATGGGCAGAGACATAAAAAAACCTCTCAGAAAAGACTGGGAACAGGTAAAAGATGAAATTATGCTCTGTGCCTTACGGAAAAAATTTGAAACCCATAAAGATATAAGAGATATTTTACTCTCTACAGGCGAAGAAGAACTGATTGAAAATACAACATATGATTATTACTGGGGCTGCGGGACAGAAGGCCATGGAAAAAACATGCTCGGCCGGCTTCTTATGCAGGTAAGAAAAGAATTTCAGTCAGATAAAAGGGAAGAATGAAACGGAATTATAAAACCATATCCTTTAAAGTGAATACTTCTATTTCTTTCACTTGCTTTAATCTTAAATCATTGGTAAGAAAAATATCTGTTCTGGCTTCAATAGCTGAAGAAATTTGAATAGTATCAAGAGTTTTTAATGAAGGGTATTTCCCCCTTAAATAACCGGCCTGTTCTGCAATTCTATCATTTACAGATAAAATAATTATATTATCAGGATTTTTCAGAAAGGTTAAAAAACTATTTACTACATTCATATTGCCGAGAGAAACGGGTTTTACCAAAACTTCAGTGATAGTTATGACAGAAGAAAATATGGTTATATTATTCTTTTGAATTTGATTGATGATGTTTTTTATCTGGCAGAATTGATTATTACCTTCAATATAATAAATAATAGGTGCTGTATCCATAAATATACTCTTTATTTCTCCTGTCATATCCTATCTTCTCTCATCTGATTAACATAGTCCTGGCCATCTATCCCATTCCATATACCCTTTCCTATTCCGTAAATATCATCCCACTTATTATTCTCTTTCCTTGTTTGTTTCATTAAATAAATAATATTTTCTATCAATTCCAGTTGTTCCATTGCCGTAAGTGTTGCTG
>JBEHWP010000937.1:0-2584 GCA_040217665.1 Vulcanimicrobiota bacterium | reverse complement strand
AAATATTCTCTTTTTCAAGTTCTGCTTTTTCACTCATTCTTTTAAATTTCTCTATAATATGGGAAGAATAAGTATCAACAAGAAGAGTTTCTCCTGTTTCAGCATCTTCCAGTTCTATAAAGCCTATGGAAGGAAGTTCTCCTTCCCTGGGGTCCTTTATATCAATTGCAATAAGATCATGCCGTCGTCCTGCAACCCTTAAAGATGGTTCATAACCTTTTGCAATAAAATCTGAAACTAAAAAAACGACAGAACTCCTCTTTGTAACTTTAGAGAGAAAATCCAGAGCTACAGACAGGTTGGTACCTCTATGTTCAGGCTTGAAATAAAATAATTCTCTTATAACCCTGAGTACATGAGTTCTCCCTTTTTTAGGAGCTATATATTTTTCAACCTTATCTGTAAATATTATAAGACCAACTCTGTCACTGTTTTTAATTGCAGAAAAAGCAAGAACGGAACATATTTCTACTGCCAGTTCGCCTTTCATTCTGTCGACAGACCCGAAAGAACCTGAATTACTGGCATCTACAAGAAATATAACTGTCAGCTCTCTTTCCTCCATAAATTTCTTTACATAAGGAGACTGCATCCTGGCAGTAACATTCCAGTCAATAAAACGCATATCATCTCCGTACGTATATTCCCTTACATCGGAAAATTCCATGCCACGGCCTTTAAATACACTCTTATATTCGCCGCAAAAAAGTGTATTTACAAGGTTTTTAGTTTTTATTTCCAGCCTTTTTATTTTCTTTATTAATTCTTTTGGTATCATAATTCGATAATACAGGGGGATATATCCCCCTGTATTATTTAAGGCACCTCTATCGTATCAAAAATCTTCTTTACTATTTCTTCAGAGGTAATATCCTCTGCTTCTGCTTCATAGGTAAGAATAATTCTATGACGCATTACATCAAACCCGACAGCTTTAACATCTGCAGGGGTAACATACCCCCTTCTTTTGATAAAGGCATAGGCTTTTGATGCAAGAGCAAGATTAATAGTGGCTCTAGGTGATGCACCGTATTCAACGAGATCCTTTATCTTAAGTCCATATCTTTCAGGATCTCTTGTAGCTATAACTATATCCACTATATAATCCTTTATCTTTTCATCCATATATACACGGCATACAATGTCTCTGGCCCTTATAATATCTTCAGGTGTAATTATCTGTTTGACAGAAAGATTATTACCTTCTACCATACGATCCATAATCTTCCGCTCTTCATTTCTATCAGGATAATCAATATGTAACTTCAACATAAACCTGTCTACCTGTGCTTCAGGTAAAGGATAGGTTCCTTCCTGTTCTATAGGATTTTGAGTGGCAAGAACAAGGAAAGGATCCTGCAGTCTGTATGTTTCCGTACCTATTGTAACCTGTCTTTCCTGCATGGCTTCAAGAAGAGCACTCTGCACTTTAGGCGGTGCCCTGTTAATTTCATCTGCAAGAACTATATTTGTAAAAATAGGCCCTTTATGAGGAGAAAATTCACCGCTTTTAGGATTATAAATCATAGTGCCTATCAGATCGGCAGGAAGTAAATCAGGTGTGAACTGAACTCTCTGAAAATCAGCTTTTATCGTCTCTGCCATAGTTTTTACCGTTAATGTTTTGGCAAGTCCCGGAACACCTTCAAGAAGAACATGGCCGTTTGCCAGAAGACCAATGAGAAGTCTTTCTACCATATAATTCTGTCCGACAATAACATGGCCTATCTCTTCAAAGAGTGAATCCACAAATTTACTTTCCCCGGCAATTTCCTCATTAAGAGCATTAATATCAGTAACAGGTTTTGTTTCTGTACTCATTAATACAACTACCTTTCTTCCGTAATCTTTCCTGATGATCTTAACATAAAAGAAATTAAATTTAAATTAAAAAATTATTATTTTTTTCTAATCTTTTAGTAGTGAGTCGTGAAAAGTGAAGGGGTACGGTTTCCATGAACCGTACCCCTGTTCAAGCAACACGCGTCACGCGTCATGACTAAAATAAATTATAACCTATAGCTGTACCGAGCATACCGGCACCCATCGTAAGAGCTCCCAGGCCGAGTCCCATACCCATCATACCATAACCCATACCATAACCCATACCCATACCGAGCCCCATACCGTATCCCATCATCGGATAACCCATACCATAACCCGGGACTCCGGCCATCATGCCTGCACCCAGGAAGCTGCTCAGAGTATAAGCGGCAGGACTCATTCCATTGTAGGAAAATTGCGGAGTCATAAGGGCCGGACTGTATTGAGTTGCATAGGAATATCCGTCAGGACTGTATTCAGGTGCCATGCCACCTGCCAGAAAATTAGGACCATCACTGGCAAATGGAGTATAGGCAAGGGATCTGTCAGGAGTAAGATAGGTTGAACCTGACCTCATATAAGGAGGTTTTTGCTGATTGACTGTTTGAGCCTGTGTTGTGTAATTATTTCCTGTAACAGATCTTCCGTCACTACCTGCCATAGCCACATTTCCCTGTTTATCTAAAAACATGCTGGAACCATTTGAAGAATAAGAATTTACAGTTCCATCGCCGTTATAAAGTGTCTTTATCTGTTCACC
>JBEHWP010000936.1:0-2587 GCA_040217665.1 Vulcanimicrobiota bacterium | reverse complement strand
TTCACTTTTTTCTGATAAAACAAATAAATGTAAAAAATATGCCAACTGATATCAGAAATAGGAAGATACTGAATAGAGGGCTATGAAATAACCATATGAAGCCCATTGTCACAGTCCATAAAGACATAGCTGAAGGTACGGCAAATATGCCCATGCCTCCTTTAACCATTGAGGCAATAAAAGGATTAATTTCTCCGAGTATTGATATCGGTTCAAAGAGAGCAAGAAAGGCAAAACACATAAGGAAAAAACAAAAAATACGAAGCACTGTGGCTCTGGTTTTATGTTCGGATATAGCTTTTTTGAACATATCTTCAGCTTTTACCACACCCGGTTCCAGTAATTCAATATTCTCGTTCTTACCTGTTCCGTAAGGTACAAGGGTTTTCCCCGATTGTTTTGCAATAATACTTACCTGTGATGGTTTTACAATGTGAAAGTAAATTTTTAGATCGCCAATATCCGGGTCTATGGGGTCAGAACTGACGTAATAGGCTCCCTCGTGTATCTGTACTCTTTTTTTAATCTCTGCCGGAAACCTTGGTATATATAATGAGTCAGCCGGAAAGGGTTCAAAATTTTTCATCTTTTTTACAAGCGAATCTGATAAAGTAAAATCACCGATTGTCACATGAGAAGCTGTTATTGTCTTACCTTCATAAGGCATATGTCCCGGGTTATGATGGGATTTACTCTCTGAAAAACCGGCGGAAGAAATCACCTCGGGAGACCATACTCTCTGATAGGAAAAGGTATCTTCCTGTTCGTTACTATCATTATTTCCTTCGCTTTTTGTCTCTTCCCACTGGAACATTTCCACTGTACGACGCAACATGAGAGCTTTTTCCGATATTCCGAATAATTCATCTTCTACTGTTTCATCTGTAGTGGCAGTACCTGTCACATAGATGAGTTTCCCGTCATTTTCCTCTTCGGCTTTCTCATTACTGACAGGGACAACCAGTCTTAAACCTTCTAAAAGATGTTTCTCGGCGCGGAAACTAACGGTTTCATTCCAGATTAAAAGAGATATTGAGGCTATGAACAGGATGAGTCCTATGGGCAGGGCAGGAGAATTTTTAAATCTCTTGAACGGCGGGTCGCCGTATTGTAATTTAGAGATAGGGCTTTTTTTTGTTTTTATTGATTTCTCTCTCATACCGGTGCCTGTACAATCCCTCCTGTCCTTAATTCATAATGTGAATCTGTATATTTATGAATTTCTTCTGTGATTTTTACTATGGATTGTTGCGAAAGTAGCTGAATTTTACCTTCTCTGTAAAGTTTTCCCTGAATAGTTCCTTTCTGGATGATTAAAGGTTCTATAGAAATGATATAACTTCCTCTGTTTATGGCATAAATAGATGTCTCTACGGCACTTTCTACGGCCCGTTCTTCGTCAAGGTAAGGACATCCTGCCGCCACATAAGTAATCTGTTTTATAGAAGAATTTTTCAGTATTTCTGTGCATTTTTCATAATCTTCAAGTGTTATGTTTTTATTAAGATATTTATTTCTGTAAGTTTCGTTTAAATGATCCAGACCCGTTCCTATTTCTACTGTTTTACCGGACATTATGTCCTCTGTTTCTGCTATTTTATCTCTATCTATAAACTCCGGTCTCGTTTCTACTATTAATTTTTCTATATGTTTTTCTTCTCTTACTTTTTGTAGAATTTTTCTTCTTAAATCTTTATTGATTTCCTGTTCATTGTAAAAAGAGCCCATTAAATAGAGACTTAATACAGGTGTTTCCCTGAAATCACACTTCAGTAAATCGGCTTCGAATTTTTTATAACCATTTATATTTCGGCTCAGGTTACGGAGGTCTTCTCTAAATGTTCTGTCAGAGAGGGAACAGTGTGTACACCTGGCATGGGTGCAGATATTATCTCCGATAAGCCATATGACGCTTCGTTTTTCTCCCGACTGCAGCAGTTCACTGTTAATCTTCCTTATTGTAGAATCTATTTCATCCAATATCATTCAGAGAAAGCCTTTCCCATGGGTGTGGTTTTAACATAAGTGTTACATATAAATCCCTTTTATCTCTGTCCATCCATGTGAGATAATCGTATTTTTTGAATAAAGTAAAACCCTGTGAAATTCCTTCAAGGTAAAGAGATAACAGGTTCTTTATTGTATGGGAGTCGTGATGCGTAATGCGTAACGCGTGATGGGAAGATAAATTTTTTACCGTATCATTAAAGTTTATGCGTTCCAGTTTTTTTCGTGCTTCTTTTATTTCTTTATGAGCCAGCAGCGAAAACCATTCCATGATATTATCTTTGCATAATATTTGATATGGGTCTTCATCGGAAAAATTTTTACACGTTTCTTTATAAGAAGAGTTCTGACCTTTATGGAGTCTGTAGAGTAGAAGTAAAGGATTATAGGAGAAATTTTCTATGTCTTCTTTAAGATCAGTTATATGATCTGCAATAAGGTCCGCTATAAGATAGCTCTCAAGAAAAGATGCAAGGCCTTCTCTGAAATCTTTTTTCAGGAGTGTAAAGAAAATATCATTATAGAATTCAAAATCACAGTTTCCTTTTTCAAGGAGCGTTAATATCAATTGTTCGGTCGA
>JBEHWP010000935.1:0-2600 GCA_040217665.1 Vulcanimicrobiota bacterium | reverse complement strand
GGGGAAATACCACAGAACCCACTGTCCCGACTGCGGATTTATTGCAGATACTCAGCCCCCTGTATTACAGTGTGAAAAATGTAACAGTGAGAAAGTTGTAAGAGGCGTTCTGGATAGAATCGTTTCAATAGAGGATTTCAAGGAGCCGAAACACCCTCCGAACAGACCTCCTTACCATTACCAGGTGCCTGTGGAATTTATTCCGGGAGCAGGTAAAGCGACACTGAATAAATTAATTAAAACATTCGGAAGTGAGATGAATATCCTGCACAGAACATCTTATGAAGATTTAAAATCTGTCGTAGGAAGAGAATTGGCTTCCTACATAATTCTTGCCAGGGAAGGAAAACTGGAACTTCAGGCAGGAGGAGGAGGGAAATACGGGAAAGTAAAGGGCGGAAAGGAAAATATTGAGCAGCTTAATTTATTTTAGAAAATTGGAAAAATATCGGAACTGTGGTAAAATAAAGCATATTATAAAGTGTCATGACCATGGAGGCACAACAAAAAAGAATATATTCCTCGCGTTACGCGTTACGCGTTACGCGTTACGATTCTAATATAAATCCTTTTCATACAGGAGGAAAAAACATGCAAATTGACAGAATAATCTTAATAGTACTTGACAGTGCAGGTATAGGGGAACTGCCGGATGCGGCCAGATACGGCGATGTGGGGGCAAATACGATAGTAAATATAGCAAAAACTGTTGGAGGACTCAAAACACCCAATCTCGGTAAACTGGGTCTCGGTAATATTTCAGAAATAAAAGGAGTCCCCCCTGTTACCTGTCCTGACGGTTGTTACGGCAAAATGGCCGAACTCTCTTCAGGTAAAGATACAACGACAGGACACTGGGAAATAGCAGGCCTCAAACTCGAAGTGCCATTCCCCACCTATCCCGACGGGTTCCCGGAAGAAGTAATAAAGGCTTTTGAAGAGGCAGCGGGAAGAAAAGCAATAGGAAATAAAGCCGCATCGGGAACGGAAATAATAAAAGAACTGGGAGAAGAACATGTAAAGACAGGAAATCTCATAGTTTACACCTCTGCAGACAGTGTATTTCAAATAGCGGCCCATGAAGATATTGTTCCCATAGAGGAACTTTACAGTATATGTAAAAAAGCAAGAGCCCTTCTTATGGGAAAACACTCCGTATGCCGTGTAATAGCAAGGCCTTTTATCGGGGAACCGGGAGAATTTAAAAGAACTCCCCGCCGTCATGATTATGCGCTGAAACCGTCAGGCGAAACAGTGCTTGACCTGATAAATAAAAAAGGTCTGAAGGTTTACGGAGTCGGGAAAATATATGATATATTTACAGGCCAGGGCGTATCAGAAACAGTTTCTACCGTGAGCAATCAGGACGGAATAAATAAAACCCTTGATTTTATGAAATCAGTAGAAGAAGGGCTTATATTCACAAACCTTGTGGATTTTGACATGCTCTACGGACACAGAAACGATACGGAAGGATATGCAAATGCTTTAAAGGAATTTGACGAAAGACTGCCTGAACTGATAAATGCCATGAGAGAACAGGATCTCATGATTATTACTGCAGATCATGGCTGCGACCCCACCTTCCCCGGCACAGATCATACAAGGGAATATATACCTCTTCTTGTATACGGAAAAAATATAAAAAAGGGAGTCAATCTCGGTGTAAGAGAAAGTTTTGCAGATATTGCCGCTACAGTGGGAGATTTCCTGGGAACTGCCACTGTTCCGAACGGAACCAGCTTCCGAAAGGAAATAGAGTAATGTAATGAAATAATATCTTTATTGACCTGTTCATAGACATGTAACAAAGGTTTTCCTCTCGTGACGCGTTACGCGTAACGCGTCACGAGAGCATTTATTTATTATTTATGCTTATCTCAGTAATTACTTTTATTTAAATGTTACTTCTCACAGGTCTATTGACTTTACCTTTTATAAAGGATATAATCTCTCTACAATCTTTAATGACCTGTATTTAAGGAGGTATTTATGGCAAAAGAAGAAGCAATTGAAGTGGAAGGGAAAGTAATGGAAGCCCTGCCAAATGCGATGTTTAAAATAGAACTGGAAAACGGACACCAGGTTCTTGCCCATGTATCAGGAAAAATAAGAATGCATTTCATACGTATCCTTCCCGGAGATAAGGTTAAAGTAGAACTTTCACCTTATGATCTCACAAGAGGGAGAATTACTTATAGATACAAATAAAATTTGTAAATTCCTGTTTCAACGGTAATTTAATACAACATTCAGAGAGAAATTTCTTACGGAGATTACAGCTTATGTTATTTGAAGAGTTACATGTAGGTCCTCTTGATGTGAATTGCTATATACTCGGTTGTGAAGAAACAAAAGAAGCTGTTGTTATAGATCCGGGAGGACATGCTGAGAAAATAAAAAATTCTATTGATAGATTAAATTTAAAAGTCAAATGGATCTTGATTACTCATGGTCATTTTGATCATACGGGAGGATTAAAAAAATTAAAGGAACTTATCGATAGCCCTGTATGTATTCATAAAAATGATGAAGTAATGCTCAAAGAAGGAGCGCATCACGCTCTCTTTTTTGGATTCAATATAGATCACGTTCCGCCT
>JBEHWP010000934.1:0-2601 GCA_040217665.1 Vulcanimicrobiota bacterium | reverse complement strand
TTAACTCTAAGTCAAGGGGTTTTAAAAAAATTTTTCATATAATTTTGAAGGAGGATTCCCGTTGCATTACACAATTAAAGAAATCGCTGAAAAATTTAATCTTACGGAATATACAATAAGATATTATGATAAAGAAGGTTTACTGCCATTTATCGAACGAAATAAATCAGGGAACAGGATATTTACAGACAGAGACATAGACTGGCTTAATCTGATTTGCTGCTTAAAAAATACAGGAATGCAGATCAAACAGATCAAACAATATATCAGCTGGTGCATGGAAGGCGAAGAAACATTAGAAATCAGAAGACAGATGTTTATTGAACACCGTAAAGAAGTTTTAAAACAGATAGAAGAATTAAAGAAAAATCTTACCATGATTGATTATAAGATTAAATACTATGATACTGCCTGTAACGTCTGCATAAACGGCAATCAGATTACTTTCGGTTCATACAGAGAAGAACTGAGAACTGCAAGTTAATTATCTCATGGGTTATCAGCGGTTAATATTATGCCAGTCAGGAATGATAATTAAATCGTGACGCGTAACGCGTAACGCGTGACGCGAGGGAAGAGACAATTATTTTATTTCTATTCCTTATTTTGTAAGTACTATCTTCCTGTAATGGTATAGCATCGGGCTATTAACCATAAGGCTTTGCCTGACTGGTGTTCTGGAGGAAAAATATCACGGCAGGACAGGGGTATTAAAATCGCATATAATGCAAAGCGGCATGATGTAAGCTCTAAAAAACATGGATGTTCCAGTTTAGATTTTTCCGGAAGAGCGCCAGACAGGCAAAGCCGGGGGATTGTATTTAGTGTGGTAGCACCACCTGGCAGGCAAGAGAGTCTTCTCTGGAATATAGAAAGAAAAAATTAAAAACTCTTAATAATTTCTTAATATTCCTTTAATGTTTATGAGTTAAAATTAAAATAAAGAATTTGTATTAAGGAGGAGATAATTTTCATGAAAAGAAACATTTATTCAAAGATATTTCTTGTTATTTCACTGATAATTATTACAGGAGTGGTATTTTACGGAGGCCTTATATACGGCCAGGTAACAGCAAAGGAAAGCAGGCCTCTGGAGCCTCCGGCAAGTCTTCTGAGTCTGGAACAGAGTTTTAAATCTGTCTCCAAAAAAGTCTCACCTGCTGTTGTAAATATAAATACGGAAAAGGTTATAAAAAGGAGTAATAATTATGCTCCTATGATGGATGAGGAATTTTTCAAAGGAACACCATTTGAAAATTTCTTCAGATTTTCTCAACCCTTTAACAGGGAACAAAAAATGACCAGTCTCGGTTCAGGCGTAATTGTAAGTCCTGACGGATATGTACTGACAAATGCACATGTCATAATGGATGCAGACAAAGTAAATATTACAATGGATGACGGCACCCAGTATAACAATGTAAAAATAATAGGTTATGACAGAGGGAGCGACATTGGAGTTTTAAAAATAGAAGGGAAAAAACCTCTGCCCTATGCTGTTACAGGTAATTCTGATGAATTAGAGGTAGGTTCATGGGTTCTGGCAATAGGGAATCCTTTCGGATTTAATTCCTCTGTAACTGCCGGCATTGTAAGCGCCAAGGGAAGAGATCTGCCTGTAGAACAGGGGAATAATTACGGAGATTTTTCCAATCTCATTCAGACAGATGCTTCAATTAATCCCGGTAACAGCGGAGGAGCTCTTGTAAATCTCTACGGAGAAGTAGTCGGCATAAATACGGCCATAATAAGTCCTAACGGAGGCGGTTCCGTAGGGCTGGGATTTTCCATACCGATAAATAATGCAAACTATATAATGGAGCAAATTATAAAACATGGAAAAGTCATTCATGGCTGGCTCGGTATAAGTATGCAGAAATTAACTCCCGAACTTGCAGGAAAATTCGGAGTTGATAAAGGTATAATAGTAAGTGACGTATATCAGGACAGTCCTGCATTCAGGACAGGCATTAAACCGGGTGATATAATCACCTCTATAGATAAAAAAGATATAACAGCACCGTCAGATATACAGAAGATTGTCTCTTACAAAAAACCGGGCGATAAAATTGAGATTAATATTATAAGAGATAAAAAACCTCTTGCACTGAACGTTACTATAGAAGCCCGTCCGGGTGATGATACGGTAAGTTCTGTGTCTGCCGAGCAGAAGGGAGACAAAGAAACAACAGGTAAAACGTGGAAAGGTATCAGCGTAAAAGAAATTACTCCTGATATACGCGACAGATACAGTATATCGGAAGAATACGGTGTTGTAGTAGATCATGTTGCCCAGGGAAGTAAAGCATCTTTAGCAGGTTTCCGTGGTGGAGAAGTAATAAAGAAAATCAATGACCATGTAATAAAAAATTATGATGATTACAAACAGGCAATAAAAGAAGCCGGCGAAGAAGGCCAGGCTGTAATCCTTGTTAAATCGGGTCAGTACAGCATGTTTGTTGTTATATAGCATTATGAGAATCGTGACGCGTAACGTGTAAAGGGTTATTTTCTTACAGTTCCTCAGTATCGTAACAGGTAAAAGGGTATCCGTAAAAAGCTTCTGCCTGGCAGGCTCTGGAGAAGAAAAATTAGTTTTTT
>JBEHWP010000933.1:0-2610 GCA_040217665.1 Vulcanimicrobiota bacterium | reverse complement strand
CCTCCTGCCTGTACCAGTGAAATCCCTCTCATTTCATTTAAGAATGTAGGAGCCCAGTTCATAAAAATATATCTTATAACATAAACAAAAAAATTGGCAAAACATATAATCCATATATAGACATTTGAAAATACATATTTCACAAGAAATTCTTTAAAAGGAATTTCGTCCTCTTCTTTATGTGGTTCTTTTTTCTCTAAATTCTCTCCTTTCCCGAAAGGTACATCCAGATAACCGGTTCTGAATCTGAGTAAAAACTCTTCATCAGTCGGAGCAGTATAGACTTCTACAGGAGGCAGTCCGAGAGAACCGGGAGTATCTCTGAGTCTCTCAGCAAGGAAAATTGCTACAGCTATAGATATAACGGCAGGTACAAAAAAACATGACTGCCATCCGTAGTATTTTGCAAGATATCCTGCAAATACGAGAATAATAGCGGCACCTACCTGATGGGAAGTATTCCATATAGCCCATTTAGTGCCTCTTTCTTTTTGACTGAACCAGTGGGATAAAATCCTTGCACATGGAGGGAAACCCATACCCTGAAACCATCCGTTCAACATCCATACGACTCCCATAGTGTACAGTCCTGCACTGAGGCCAAAGAGGATATTCATAAGGGCAGACAATAATAATCCCAGAGGCATAAAATATCGCGGATTGGCTCTGTCGCCGAGAATACCATTTAAAAACTTTGATACACCGTAGAGAAGATCATGAAGGGTCAGAAAAAGTCCGAGACTGGCTTTGGAAATACCGAGAACATTTTCCATAACAGGAAGAGCAAGAGGAATATTTTTTCTTACAAAATAGAATACTGCGTAACCTGTAAAGGTTGAATAAAGCTGTCTTATACGCCAGTATTTATATCGATTTTTCACTTCATCAGGGTCGGTAATCATTTCTGCATCAGGGGGAGGTGTAAAGATATTAAAAAAATTCTTCATCTATCAAATCCTCTCTACAATATCGTGACGCGTGACGCGAGGATAATTCAACATTATTGAGTTGAGTATTAATATCTAAATAGTGAATGGTAAATAATGTCCTGTTCTTTTCACTTTTCACTTTAATTAAATTCTAATATTAGAACTTTAAAATTCATCCAATACTATGATATAATAACTTGTAAAACTAATCAATAGATCAAAAGGATTAAAATGAATAAAGAACTTACCGTATTAATTATTGACGATTGTGAAGATGATGCCATACTTCTGGCACGGGAAATTTCTCGTGCCGGTTATAAAGTAAACTTTGAATACGTTTCTTCTCTGATTTCTCTGGGAAAAGCTCTTGAGAGCAACAGATGGGATATTATTATTTCAGACTATTCTTTACCGGGCTTTAACGGTCTCTCTGTTTTAAATATGATAAAAGAAAAAGGATATGACATTCCTTTTATAATGGTTTCCGGCACTATAGGGGAAAATCTGGCAGTAGAGATCATGAAATCCGGTGCTCATGATTATGTAATGAAAGATAATCTGACCAGACTCGTTCCTGCTATTAAACGTGAATTACGTGAAGCAGAAACAAGAAGAGAAAAAAAACTTGCAGAAGAGGCTTTAAGAAAATCAGAAGAGAGATATCGTATCCTCTTTGAACATGCCAATGAAGGCATTTTAGTTCTTAAAAAGGATAAAATTATATTTGCAAATCCTAAATTCCTTGAAACCACAGGATATTCCGGAAATATAAAAGAAATAGCAGAAAAATCCTTTATCGAATTTATTCATAAAGATGACAGAGACATGGTAATGAATTACCATTACAGACGTTTAAGAGGAGAGAGAGTTCCTGATAATTATACCTTCAGATTTTATGACAGAGAGGGAAACACAAAGCACGTACAGCTGAGCGGTGCAATGATTAACTGGGACGGAGAGGCAGCTATTCTTGTGTTTTTGAATGATATTACAGAAAAAAAGAAATTGGAAGAAGAACTTCTTAAGATTGAAAAACTGGAATCTCTGGGTATGCTGGCAGGAGGCATTGCCCATGATTTCAATAATATACTTGCCTCCATTCTGGCCAATATCAGTACCGGAAGAGTAATACTGGAAAACAATGAAAGAGATAAACTTTTCGAGTTACTTGCCAATGTGGAAAAAGCATCATTAAGAGCAAAGGATCTTACCTATCAATTACTTACCTTCGCTAAAGGAGGATTACCTGTAAAGAAAACAGGGATTATATCTGATGTGATAAAAGAATCTGCAAATTTTGCTATCATAGGAACTAAAAGCACATGTGAATTCTATTTTCCCGGAAATTTATGGCCTGTTTCTATTGATGAAGGGCAGATAAGCCAGGTAATTCAAAACCTTATTTTAAACGCGGAACAGTCCATGAACGGAGGAACCATATCAATTTCAGGAGAAAATATATTACTTGATGAAAAAAATATATTTAATCTCAAAGGAGGGAGATATGTAAAGATATCTATAAGGGATCATGGATGCGGTATAGAGGAAAAATATTTACAGAAGATATTTGATCCCTATTTTACTACAAAGCCGAAAAGCTCCGGTCTGGGATTAACTATAGCCTATTCCATAATCAGAAATCATTCCGGCCATGTAGTGGCGGAATCGGTTACAGGTAAAG
>JBEHWP010000932.1:0-2611 GCA_040217665.1 Vulcanimicrobiota bacterium | reverse complement strand
CTATACTTTTGCAGATTTCTTAAAAACAGCTTTAATTCTTAAATTTAATGCTAATTAGAGTAATTCTAAACCACTATATTCATAAGTCTGTCAGGAACATAAATAGTTTTCCTGATTGTTTTACCTTCAGTAAATTTCTTTACCCTATCCATCTGAAGAGCCATACCTGTGAGTGTATCCTTATCAATTCCAGGTTCAACTTCAAGGGTACCTCTCAATTTCCCGTTTACCTGTATTGAAATTGTAATAACAGTATCTTTCGTAAGCTCTTCATCATAAGAAGGCCAGGGCTGTTCTGCTAAAATTTTCTTATCGTCAACAACTTTTTCCCATATTTCACTTGCAATATGAGGAGCAAAAGGATAAAGGAGTATAACAAGAATTTCTATCATTTTTACAGGTATTTTTTTCATAGAAGTAAGATGATTTGTACAGGTCATTATTTCAGAAACTGACGTATTGTATTTCATCTTTTCTATTCTGTCGCTCACATGTTTTACTGTTTTATGTATGAGTCTGAGGTTCTCTTCACTGACTTCTGCTTCTCTGTCGACCTTTTCCATAAGGTTCCATACTCTATTTAAAAATTTATATACTCCTATAACGCCGTTCGGATCCCAGAAAGAAACCTGATCAAATACACCCATAAACATTTCATAAACTCTGAATGTATCTGCACCGAACTCATTGACTATATCATCGGGATTTACTACATTCCCTCTGGATTTGGACATTTTCTCTCCGTCAGAACCTAAAATCATGCCATGAGACGTTCTCTTTTTATATGGTTCACTGCACGAAAGAAATCCTTCGTCATAAAGAAATTTATGCCAGAATCTGGAATAAAGAAGATGAAGTGTAGTATGTTCCATACCGCCGTTATACCAGTCTACAGGCATCCAGTAATCCAGTTTCTCTCTGGAAGCAAACTCACAGTCATTCTTCGGATCCAGATAACGAAGGAAATACCAGGAAGAACCGGCCCACTGCGGCATTATATCAGTTTCTCTCCTTGCTTCTCCTCCGCAGTTCGGACATGTCGTATTTACCCATTCTTTTACAGAAGAAAGAACGGTTTCTCCTGTATCGGGAGGGATAAAATTTTCCACTTCAGGCAGCAATACAGGCAATTCTTTTTCAGGAACAGGGACAAAACCGCATTTTTTACATTCCACCAGCGGAATAGGTTCACCCCAGTAACGCTGTCTGGAAAAAACCCAGTCTCTTAATTTATAATTTACCTTGCTTCCGCCCAGTTTTTTCTCTTCCAGCCAGATAACCATTTTATTTATTGCATCTTTTACTGAAAGACCGTTTAAAAAATCCGAATTTACCAGTATTCCTTCTTCTGTATCAGTATAAGCTTCTTTTTCTATATCTCCTCCCGCTATAACCTCTACAATAGGAAGGTTGAACTTTTTTGCGAATTCATAATCTCGAGTATCATGGGCAGGAACTCCCATTATAGCTCCCGTGCCGTAAGACATAAGGATATAATCGGAGATCCATAGAGTAATTTCTTTATTATTTGCAGGGTTTATGGCATGAATGCCTTTAAGTTGCACACCTGTTTTATCTTTACTTATTTCAGTTCTCTCAAAATCCGATTTATGTGCTGCTTTTTCCCGGTATTCTTTTACTTCTTCATAATTTGTTATCATCCCTGATAATTCATTAATCAGAGGATGTTCGGGAGAAAGAACCATATAGGTTGCTCCGAATATGGTATCTGCTCTGCTTGTAAAGATCTTTATAATCTTATCAGTATCTTTTACAGGAAAATCTATTTCAGCTCCGTAGCTTTTACCTATCCAGTTTATCTGCTGTGCCTTAATCTTTTCCAGATAATCTACATTATCGAGATCATTTATCAATCTGTCCGCATATTCGGTAATCTTAAGCATCCACTGTTTTCTCTGCTTTTTTATTACTTCTCCTTCGCATCGTTCACATCTGTTATTAACCACTTCTTCATTTGCAAGACCGACTTTACAGGAGGTGCACCAGTTAATAGGCATATCTGACTTATAGGCAAGGCCTTTTTTGAACAGACGAAGGAATATCCACTGAGTCCATTTATAGTAATCAGGGTCAGAGGTTCTCACTTCTCTTGACCAGTCAAAGGAAAGCCCCAGGGATTTAAGCTGTCTTGTAAAATTTTTTATATTTTCATCTGTAGATTTTTTCGGATTTACTCCTGTTTTTATGGCATAATTCTCTGCAGGAAGGCCGAAGGAATCAAATCCTATAGGATACAATACATTAAAGCCTTCCATCCTTCTCTTTCTGGCAAGTATATCAAGAGCAGTATAGCTTCTGGGATGTCCCACATGAAGGCCCTGTGCGGAAGGGTAGGGGAATTCTATCAAAATATAGATTTTTTGCTTTGAAAAATTGTCACGTGCTTCATATATTTTCTTTTCTTCCCATATTTTCTGCCATTTACGTTCTATTTCCTTAAAGGGGTAACTCATAATTGATCACCTTTTCTGAGATTTTTATTCTTAAAAAAATACTGGCTAATTCTAACAGAAAAACAATGGCTTTGTAAAGGGAAAAGTTTAAATTCGTGACGCGTAACGCGTGATGCGTGACGGGAGGTGATTTCCTC
>JBEHWP010000931.1:0-2618 GCA_040217665.1 Vulcanimicrobiota bacterium | reverse complement strand
CTACAAAGATACTGAAAGATAGTAGAAAAATCCTGCTTTTCATAATATTTACCGCCTTTCTGCTTCCAGTTTTACAATATATTCGGAAGCTTTAAAGATATCCTTTTCCACCGGTTTCCCGTCTTTTATTCCTCCTGCATTCATATCATATAAATGTAAGATTACATCAATTTCTTTCTCATGACCTTTTCCTTTACTCTGCCAGTATTTATCTGCTTTATCCAGAAGAGATATCCTGTCTGCTATGTCTTTTTTTGCCTTATCGAGAACCTCTTTTTTTACTGTTCCTTTTTTATAAAGCTCTTCTACAAGGTAAAGTTTTTTGTTCAATTCCTCTCTTGTATCCACACCTGTGCAGTCCCATTCCTGTATCATCATCGGCTCATAGCAGCATGGCAGTTCTACTTTACCTTCAAGAGTGGAACGTAAGTTTTCACCGTAAACAAGATTGAGCGCCTCTGCAGATATTTCAGATAGATATCCTTTTTTTATGAGATTTTTATAAAGCTCTCCAATGTTTTTTTTCTCTTCTTCTACTTTATTTGAAATATCCTCGAAATTTTTCACTTTAACCAGATCCATTTCATCCCATTTTTTGACTATTTTGCCCCATTCTTCCGTTTCATAAATCTTATCTATAGAGACAGATTCGTTTCGGGCAATAATCTGTGCCACAGCAGGTTTGTCAGCAGGGGAACCATAACTGCCTGTGACCATCAGGGAAAACATAATAGAAGCAGTGATAAGTTTATTTGTTTTATCAGTCATGTAGACACCTCTTTTCTTAAATGTGACGCCTTGTGAGAGGATAAACTATTAATTATAATATCTTCATTAACGATCATAGCAGATTTTGATTGTAAAATAAAGTATAAAGATAAAACTGGCAGATTCTCTGAATGTTCTGGAACATGTGCAGGATATGATGACAGATTTTATTTTTTTATAGAAATATGGAAAATTATTTTTCTCCGGCAAATTCATTCAATGTCATATATTTCAGATCTGCCGCCGGAGAAAGGGGATTTTTCCATGTCTCTTCTTCAATCATTTTCTTTAATTTGGAACCGAATTCCACACCGAGTCTGTTTATATGATTTTCCTGTTTGTCTTTCTTTTCCGTAAAAAGAGAACCGAAGGTTTCTACTGCGGCAACACTTTTTGCCATCCACTCAGGTCTTACCAGGCTGTAGAGGGCAAGACCGGCAAAGTGATACCATGCGCCGAAATTATCACCTTCAGGTTTAGAGTCGTTTCTTATATATTGAAGCTTTTTCTGTAAAGGTCTGTTTCCCCTGTCTGCATCGAAGAAATCCCTTCCGAGGACATTTTCTGCCGTAAGGAGTGTGAGATAGAGGTCTCCTTTATTAAGAACATAACTTTCTCTGAAGAAATCATCGATTTTTACGGAACGATCGGCATATTCCATGATTTTCTTTTCCAGTTTTTCTTCCTGCCCTGTCCGGGCAAGATAGGGAGTCAGGCCGCAGGCAAGCATAATAAACAGTTTGCTTCCTCCGAGAGTCGGTGCCGGGAAATCCTGTTCTCCTCTCATAAAAGATCCCACTCTCTGCCAGAATCCCTTGCCGTAGCTCATATATTTCTCTGCATCGGGAGACCATTTATGCTCCTGTCCGAGTGATGGTTTTATATCGGGATGGTCCTGTATTATTTTTATGAATTTATTGCACAGGGCATCTATGTTTACAGGTTTTTCTTTTCCGATGGTAAAATCAGGTTTCTCTGTTTTTACCTTTTTCTTTCCGAAGCTGAGCATATCATGAATGAGTCTTTCAGGAGCTCTGTCTATCATTCTGATTAAATGGGCGTCTGCTTCAGGGTCAATATATTTAAGTTCTTTCCGGACTTGCGGCCTCAGGTGATAATCGGGATCCCCTCTTTTTACAAGTTCAGAAAAGGTTAATCCCTGGGGGCCTCCTGTATTAACAGTGTCCATGACAAGCTGAGTGTTCTGTTTTGATTTTTCTATAAGGCTATCTGCCGGTTGATTTGAAAGTTCTCTGACAAAATCTTTTATGGTCTGTTCCGGTGTGGTATTCTGCAGATATGTTTTTTCAAATACTTCAGCTCTTTCTGCCTGAGCTTTTATATTTTTTAAGAGATCCATTTTCTGGAGATCTTGCTGAAATGCCCGGGTCTGTCCTGTTTTTACTTCCGATTTCCACTCGTCAACCGGTTTTTCATTGAATCTCGTATTGCCTGTCGGTATTTGCTCGTTTTTTGTAGATTTTGTAAGAAAGGGAGTTACTGTTAAGGCCATATGGAAATCCTTTCAACTAAAAATATATTACATAATAAATCATAATATATTATGTGAAAAATACAAGGAGAATTTTGTTAAAAAAATGTAAACTTTTATAAAATTGGTTTCATTAATAATTTTTCACTGGATAAAAAAGTAAAATTTGAGTATAATATAAAAATTATTATGCTCCGGCAGGAGCTAAGTATCGCACCAGGTAAATTGGTACCCAAAAAAATATGGCATACACTCCTGTCCCTGTCCGGGCTCTGGAGGAAAAGATATGCCGTATTAAAAGAGAGTTGTAAATGATATAGACGCAAAATATTAACAGTCTGCAAAATCAGTTTGCCAC
>JBEHWP010000930.1:0-2635 GCA_040217665.1 Vulcanimicrobiota bacterium | reverse complement strand
CACCTGAAAAAACAGGGAAAAAGCCCTCTTATGGTTGGGGCAGACATTTATCGTCCTGCTGCCATACATCAACTGGAAGTACTGGGAGAACAGTTAAAAATTCCCGTATTCAGTATGGGAGACAAACAGGACCCTGTCAATGTATGTGCGGCAGCAATAAAAAAAGCAGCATCCCTTGGCTCTGATGTCATATTAATCGATACTGCGGGAAGGCTTCATATAGATGAAGAGCTGATGAATGAATTAAAAAATATAAAAGCCAGGGTAGGCCCACATGAAATACTTCTGGTAGTAGATTCCATGATAGGCCAGGAATCGGTAAATGTAGCAAAAACCTTTGAAGAGCAGATAGGCATAGACGGTGTTATACTTACAAAGATGGACGGAGACGCCCGGGGAGGAGCAGCACTTTCTGTAAAATCTGTTACAGGGAAGCCGATAAAATTTGTCGGTATAGGTGAAAAGACAGATGCGCTGGAACCGTTTTTCCCGGACAGAATGGCATCCAGAATACTCGGTATGGGAGATGTACTGAGTCTTATAGAGAAAGCAGAAGCAACCTTTGATGCAGAAAAGGTAGAGGAACTGGAAGAGAAAATAAGATCTCAAACATTCAATCTGGAAGATTTTCTGCAACATCTGCAGCAGGTAAAAAACATGGGCCCCCTCGATCAACTTGTAGGTATGATACCGGGTCTGTCCAATATTGCAGGTGCATCTGATATAAAGGTAGATGAAAAGAGATTTAAAAAACTTGAAGCAATAATTTATTCTATGACACCTGAAGAAAGAAAAGATCCGGAAATAATAAGATCGAGCAGAAAAAAAAGAATTGCCACAGGAAGCGGGAATTCCGTAGCAGAAGTAAATCAACTGTTAAAACAGTTTAAAGAAGTCAGAAAAATGCTAAAGCATGTATCTGATATAGAGAAAGTGGTCAAGAAAAAAGGAAAAGGGAAATTTAAACTCTTCAATTAGCAACGGAAGAGCCTGTATAAATATCATATAAAAACAGAGATTTTGCACAGTCTCTAAAATTATCATTGATTACAAATATAATTTGTGATATAATATATCATTCAAAATACATTAAAGTGAGGTGAGTAGATCTGGTTGTAAAAGGAGAATAATCTCCTGAGTATTTTGTTCTTGAAAAAATAAAATGTAACAACCATAACAAACATGTCTGTTAGGATGCGCTTAAGAAGAATTGGAAAAAAGAAACAACCCCAGTATCGCGTTGTAGTAGCAGAAGCACGTTGTCCGAGAGATGGAAGATTTATAGAAACTGTCGGTCATTATGATCCTAAAAACTCTGCTATAACAATCAAAGAAGAGAAAGCACTTTACTGGCTTTCCTGCGGTGCCCAGCCTACTGAAACAGTAAGAAGTCTTTTAAGACAAAAAGGCATATGGGACAAGTTCCAGGAAATGGGTAAAGAGAAGAAGGAGGTGTAACGAATTGAAGCAATTGTTGGAAATGCTCGCTAAATCACTGGTTGATCATCCAGAAGCTGTAGAAGTAAGTCAGGTTGAAGGTGAACGATCGATCATTTTAGAAGTTAAGGTTGCTCCAGATGATATGGGAAAAGTTATAGGCAAGCAGGGTCGCATTGCTCAAGCATTAAGGACTATAGTTAAAGCTGCTGCAGTTAAAGAAGGTAAAAAAGTAATGGTGGAAATAATCCAGTAATCAGAGGTGAGAAAGCTTTGCAGAAGATTATACTCCGTAGACCTGTTTCTGTTGTGGCAGTCATGACGGAAAATTTCCGGGATCAAATGATTGAAGAAGCGGAGAATACTCTAAAGAGAATCGAAGAAGATTTGAGGCAAATAGAAACAGAATCAGTAAAATATATTGCTTCCGTTTCACTCCAGAATCCTCAGCAGGCTTCATCTCTAACTCAGCAGATGAATGAAGAAAAGCAGAGATTAAAAGCCACTCAGACCCAGCTGGATAAAAAAATAATGGAACTGGAAAATATAAAAAACGGCACAGAAGTTCCATTCCAGACTTTCGACAGTTTTATTGAAGTAGGAGTGGGAGATAATTTATATAACAAACTTAATAAAACGGTGGTCGTAATTAAAGACTGGGTGGTTACTGATATCAGAGAAAGTTGAGTTGGGGAATATTTGTGTTTTAAAGAAGATAAAGAATTAATTATTTCTATTGGTCAGATAATTAATTCTTTCGGAAAAAACGGAGAAGTAAAAGTCAGGATTTTAACCGATTTTCCTGAAAGATTTAAAACTCTTTCAATCATTATACTTTCCATGTCAGGTGAAAGAGAAGATAGTAAAGCCAGAGTTCTTGGAGTAAAATATTATAAAGATTTCGTAATATTGCAACTGGATATTTCCAGCTCTATAGAGGAAGCTCAGGCTCTAAAAGGTTTTTTTATATGTGTGAAAAAGGAAGAATTATATCCTCTTCCTGAAGGATCTTATTATATATTTGAACTGATCGGTTTAAATGTTTTCTCTCAGGAAGGTGAATTACTCGGTATTTTACAGGATGTATATACACAATCTGCCCAGCATCTTTATGTAGTAAAAAACGGAGAAAAAGAAATATTAATTCCTGCAGTAAAGGAATATATTTCTGAAATAAATCCCGGAGCAGGCAGAATAG
>JBEHWP010000929.1:0-2642 GCA_040217665.1 Vulcanimicrobiota bacterium | reverse complement strand
TTCTTCAGTTTCTTCAATTTGTTCCTGAACTTCCTGTTTAAATTTTTCTACCTGCTCTATTTTTTCTTTTACCTTATCTTCCAGGTCTTCAACATCTTCAACGTCTTCAATATCTTCAATATCTTCAACGTCTTCAATATCTTCAATATCTTCAACGTCTTCAATATCTTCAATATCTTCAATATCTTCAACGTCTTCAATGTCTTCAATATCTTCAACATCTTCAACGTCTTCAACATCTTCAACATCTTCAACGTCTTCTCCCAGATTCTGTCCTGTAAAATTAAATTTACTTTTTTCTTCATCATAATTGATTTCTGTAATTTCTTCTAAATCTTCAGGTGTAATTTTAGGTCTGGGTATTTCTGGTAAAAGAGTTCCTTTATTTTCCGGTTCCTGGTATTCTGTTATTATATTTATTTTTTCTGGCTCTTTTTCTATTTTTATCGTTGCCGGTAATATTATTTCAGAAACATCGGGTGCTTTTTCTGTTGTTTTTTCATTAACAGATTTTTTAGTGAATTTTTCCCCGCAAACTTTGCAGAATTTAGCATTACTTCTATTTCTTATATTACATTTATGGCAGATTATTACATCCTTGAGATTTTCTCCGCATATTTTACAAAATTTAGCATTCTCTCTATTTTCACATGTGCATTTTGGACAGGCAACCATTTTCCTTATTTCTTTTTCTTTCTTATCATCTATTTTATCTCCACTAGAAGAAACTGGTACCGATATTTTTTTTTCTGATGTTTGAGGGACAGATTTTTCTTGACTGTCATCTATTCTACTTGTAATAACCGGTATTTGTTTATCCACTGGTTGAGATATGGTCACGTTACTAAGCAGATTAAAACCACATGTTTTACAAAATTTAGCATTTAATCTATTTAAAGAATTACATCCGGGGCAATGCTTATATTCAATATCAGGAGTAGTTTTAACAGAAGGAACTAATTTTTGAATTGTTGCCTGCAGGGCCTCTACTTTTTCTGCTAATTCTCTGACTTTATTTTCTTTCTCATTTATACGTTCATCATCTTTTTCTTCATTTTCATCTACTATATTTAAGTTTGTTGTCTCTTCTAATTCCTGGGATTTTCTCTTTTTTTTCTTTTTTTTCTTAGACATTATCTTCCTCCCAAATTTATAAAAGATTAATTTACTTCTATAATGAAATTTAAACTTTAAAAACCTTTTATTTTATAATATAATTGTATTATAATAATTTAATCTATTTTATTTAAAAAGTCAATAAATTACCCTGATTGAGTAATTTTAACTTCGGAGGTGTATTTTTATGAAGTTATTTTTTAACTGTCTTTTAGTTTTATGTTTATTCTTTCCTTCATGCGTATTTGCAATAAATATTGAAGCAGAAAGTCACATCAAAAATGGAAAAATGTTACTGGCATCCGGTAAACCTGAAGAGGCAATAGTTGAATTTCAAAAAGCTATTGCTTTAGATATGAATAATACAGATGCTACTTTTTATATAGCACAGGCCTATCTTCAACTGGGACAGTTTGATATGGCTATACAAAATTATCAAAGAGTAGCAGAATTTTTACCTGATTATGCAGAGCCACATTATTATATAGGAATATCATATTATTATAAAGGTGAAATCCAGAGAGCTCTGGATTATTTTGATAAAGCAATAAGGATAAATCAAAAATATATAGATCCATATTATACAAAAGCTATAATTTATTATGACAGAGGAGAATTATATGAAGCTATGAAGATGTGGGACAAAGTTCTGTCAATAAATCCCATTCATACAGGAGCTGAAATAAACCTTGCTGTTGCATATTATTATAACGGCAGGAATAAAGAAGCTATTCAGATGGCAGAAAAGGCTTACAGGCAGAAACCGCAAGATCAATTGATTGCTTTTACACTGGGATGGTTATATGTAAAAACAGGGGAGAAAGATTATGCACGAAAAACTCTCCAAAAAACTGTAGAACTCTGTAAAGATTCGTCTTTTACCTTTAAAGCCAGTGCTTTAATTTTTATTATGGATGGCAAACTGGATCAGGCCAGGGAAATGGTAGAAAAGTCTCTCACTCTTGATCCGAATGATACGTCAGCACTTATTATATCAGGTGAAATATATGAAAAGAATGGTGAAAAACAGAAAGCTATAGAAGCTTATCAGAAGGCAATAAAGCTTGACAGGAATGATCCTGACCCTCAGAAAGCATTACAGAAACTGTATGGAAAATAATAATGATTAATACATTTATAAGCAATTCAAAACATCTTATTACTATAAATTCTATAAATTCCAGAGGTGAAGGTGTAGGACGTATAAATAACCGGGTTGTATTTGTTCCCTATGGAGTTCCCGGTGATCAATTAGAAATAAAAATAGAAGTTACTAAAAAAAATTATTCTACCGGTAAAATAATTGATATTCTTAAACCTTCATCTCATAGAGTAAAACCGCCATGTGAATATTTTGGGTACTGTGGTGGATGTACTTTCCAACATATAGAATATAATTATCAATTATTTTTAAAGCAAAATTTACTTACAGAAAATTTAAAGAAAATAGGTAATATACAGGCTGAACTGATTAGAGAAATTATTCCGAGTGATAATATATGGAATTACAGGAATAAAGTTCAACT
>JBEHWP010000928.1:0-2645 GCA_040217665.1 Vulcanimicrobiota bacterium | reverse complement strand
TCCTTATATTCTTCTGAAGCACCCATCATTTCATAATCAAACTGATCTTTATTTTCTTTTTCCAGTTTTTGCAACCTTTCCATAGTTGACTCAGTCTTCAGAACAACGGTAATATCGTCATTTACTTTTTGCTTAATCTCTTCTGCGTTTTTTCCGTCATAAGCATTTTTATCAAAGGATATACTCACAGGAGCCTTTTTCCCTTCAGGAGGCATATATTCCAGAGTTACAGGGGAGTCTCCTGAGAAACTCACATCGGCTTCCCATCCTTTCTTTCCTTTCTGAAGATTGTCCGGTTCAGATGCGCCGGGGAAGCCTGTAACCAGAGATTTGCCCTGGTTGTTATATGGTTTATCACGATCATACATGGTAGGCCATGTATCTACATGAACCCCGTCTACAGTAGTGGTCCAGTGCCTGCCTCCTGGCCGGGAAGCTTCGCCTTTATTAAGATGAAATTTAACGTCTGAACCACCGGCAAATCCGCCTCTTGCACGGAGCTGATTTACTGCTTCAACCATTCCCTGATCATTAACTCCGCCCTCACCCTGTCCCTGGACTTTCTGAGTGACTTCATAAAGTGTTTTCTGAAGATGTTCCACATCTTTCGGGCTGACGTTTCCGTCTGCTAAATGTTTCAGAGCAGTATTCTGTTCTTCTGTGAGTTTTTTAGGCTTACCATGTTCATCTTTACATAGATCACCATAGACAGCCCTTATTGCATCTGCATTTTTCTTTGCCGCATCAGGGGGGCTGGTTTTTCCGCTATCCAGAATCATAGCACTTGTAAGAGCGGTGCCGCCGCACATATTTTCTCCGTCAGGGCCGCTTGTTTTATTTATCTGAGGAGTGCTTCTGAGGAGTTCTACCCGCTTTTGATGGGCTTCTGGCGTATCTCCGACTATGTTAATCTGTTTATTTCTATCAGTAGCTGTTTCTCTCTCGGCAGTAGCTTCAGTTTTCACTAAAAAACTGGCAGAAAAGTCATCCCTTACCGGCAATTCCGAAGTGCTTCCTCCGGCATTATCAATGCCGCCTGACGAACTGCTCTGTTCTTCAGGGAAATCACCTGTAATTTTTTTTGCCCCGTCTCCCACCTTTTCAAAACCTTCTTTTATTTTTTCCTGTTTGGATAAAGGATCGGAAGATGTATCTTTTGTACCTTTTGTATAAACTTCTCCTTGCGGTTTTGCTCCTTCCGTGCTTGATGCTTCCGTGGCAGTTTTATCCTGTTTTTCCTGGACTCTGTCAGCCTTTTGCATTTGCTGCGGAGTTGTTGTTTTCACCTGAGGACTTGAAGTAATATCCATTAAATATCACCCTTTCTCTGTATTTTATTATTTAATTATAGATTGTTATGAAACTATAGTGTAATTCATAACTTATTAGAACGTACGTGGTCGTGACGCGTAACGCGTAACGCGTGACGGGTTTAATCCCTGCACATCACGCATTACGCTTTACGCATTACGAGGTCATTATTTATAGATAGTTAGAAACTAACTATAATTAATAATTCCCTGATATTATACAAAATTCCTTTTTAAAAATTGAAGGGTTTATCAAAAATAAAAATAATTTATAGACAGGATCATATAATCAGAAAGCTTTCTATGTAAAACAGCAGAGATGGAGGAAAAAACATGGAAACATTAACAGAAGAAAAACAGAAAAATTACAAAACATCAAATTATTTGAAACTTGAAAAAGCATGTAAAGAAATAATCTGCGGAAAAATTTCCGAAAAAGAATTTGTGAGTGAATTAAAGAAAATGCAAAATCTGCTGGAAGATTCTTCTATGGAAGATGAACTCTGTGGCATGGAAGAACTGGATTCTGATGAATTAAATGATTTAGTCTCTCTATATGTTGAAGGATTGGACTTATACAAAGAAGCCATTTCTGAAATTGAAATATATGTGGATAAAAAAGACGAAAAATCTATTAACAGAGGCTTAAAAATGGCTTTACTGGCCAATAAAACCCTGCTGGACGTTCAGGAGATAAGCGAGAAAAAGAAAAAACAGCTCAGGGAACTGGAATATTTATATAAAGGATCTCGTTTCAGTCACGTTTCAGGCAGTTACAATTATTTTATGTCTGAACCTCATATAATCAATTCTCCCGAGAAAAATACTCTCCTTGAAACTGCAAGAAATAAAACAGAAATTTTTAAATTGATACCTCTTTTCAGTGTACTGAATGAAAGAGAACTGGAACGGGTAAATCAGAGAATCAGGTTAAGGAAATATAAAGGACGGGAAATAGTATTTAAAGAAGGTGATCCGGCAGAAGAACTTTTTATAATAAAATCCGGGGAAATAACAGTATATAAAACAAATACAGAAATAGAAAATGTTGCAGTGCTCACAAAAGGCGAGCTTTTCGGAGATATGGGAATTATTCTTGACTCTGCAAGAACTCTTTCTGTAAGGGTATCTTCAGAAATGGCTGAATTGTATATACTTTCTAAAAGTGATTTTCTGTATATGTTAAAAACATATCCTGATATGTCCTTCCATCTGGTTAAAATTATATGTCAGAGACTGAAAGATGCAAATGATAAACTTTTTAAAACTGGCAGATAATTTTCTTTACGATTCCCGGAAATCTTTATGGATTGTTATGAAACTAATTATAATCTC
>JBEHWP010000927.1:0-2648 GCA_040217665.1 Vulcanimicrobiota bacterium | reverse complement strand
AAAACCATTATTCACAGCTTCAATAAAAAAGGTGAATGTAAATGTAATAGTTCGTGTAAAGGGTGCCATGCAGAACATAAGTGAAGTGTAACAGAGATTGCGTTTAAACAGGTAGACAGGTTTCGTGTTCCTGGTTCTGGGTCTTATTATCTTAACCTAAAACCTTATTCAAAATATCGCTGAGTTCCGATATTTTATAAGGCTTGACAACAACTCCCATAAAACCGTAAGTTTTAAAATCTGCCATAATAGGGTCATTGGAATAACCACTGGAAACAATAGCTTTAACGTCACGATCTATTTCTTTGAGTTTTTCAATAGCTTCTTTTCCTCCCATACCACCCGGTATGGTTAAATCCATTATCAACAAATCAAAGGGGGTTCCTTTATCTTTTTCCCTTTTATAAATATCAATCAACTCTGTCCCATCTTTTGCAAAATCAGTTTTATATCCCAGTCTTTTAAGTATCATACCTGTAGTCTTCAATACTATATCTTCATCGTCCATAACTAAAATTCTCATATCTTCTTTAAAGGATTTATGCTGTGGTCTTGCGGGAGCAGAGCTACTTACATCCAGAGCCGGTAAATAAATATAAAAAACTGTACCTTTTCCATAGTCAGAATCTGCAGTAATAAGACCATCATGCTTTTTTATAATTGAAAAGACAGATGCGAGTCCAAGGCCTGTACCAAAAGGTTTTGTACTGAAGTAAGGGTCGAATATTCTGGATATATTTTCTTTACTTATGCCTGTACCATAATCTTTTATAGTGATTTTTAAATATTTACCTTCTTTCAAAGGTAAATTGGACGGATCCTGTAGATTTTCCATTTTTATTTCTATTTTTCCGCCATTTACCATAGCTTCTTTAGCATTGATTACCAGGTTATTAATAACCTGGCTGATCTGAGCAGTATCAATCTCTACAGGCCAGAGATCATCGGCTATGAAAAATTCAGGTTTAATCTTTGAACCGCTGAGAGCAAAATTTGTAGTATCTATGACAAGTTCCGAAATAGAGGCACTCATCTTGATAGGAGAACCGCCTTTTGAAAAGGTGAGTAACTGACGGGTCAAATTCTTGGCCCGTAACGAGGCTTTTTCTGCCTCTGAAAGTATCTCATAGAGTTCATCGTCAGGCTCTACATACATTTTACCAAGGGAAATATTACCCATAATGGCTGTTAATATATTATTAAAGTCATGGGCAATACCTCCGGCAAGGGTTCCAAGGGATTCAATTTTACTGGCTTTCAGAAGTTCTTCTTCCAGTTTTCTCTGTTCTGTTATATCACGGAATACAAGAACAACACCTATAATATTACCGTCTTTATCACGTACCGAAGATCCACTGTCTGAGATGAGTCTCTTTGTTCCGTCTCTGGACACAAGCCTTGCCTGGCTTGATATATTTACGCTTACTGATGTTCTGAGCACTTTTTCAACAGGATTTTCACAGAGGTCCCCTGTTTTCTCATTTTCAACATAAAAAACTTCCCTGATAGATTTTCCAATAGCTTCTTCTTCCTTCCATCCGGTAAGTTCAAGGGCAACTTTATTAATTAAAATAATAGTTCCTTTAATATCTGTAGTAATGACACCGTCTCCTATTGATTGAAGTGTTACAGAAAGACGTTCTTTTTCAGATGAAAGCAATGCTTCTGTCATCTTTCTTTCCGTAATATCGTAAATCATAGCTATTTTTGACATAGAGCCGTTTGCATGATAAACAGGTGTATTAATAACATAATACCAGTGATTATCCATGGGACTGACTAATTCCCATTTAACCGTTTCTCCTTTAAATACTTTATCATTTACACACCACGGACAGACTGTATCCAGATTATGAAGGGCTTTATAACACTTCTCTCCTGCTGCATCACGACCGGTACGTTCAATAAAATGTTTATTCATGAATTCTACTGAATAATCCTGGGAACATATATAAATCAAACCATCAAAAGCTTCGACGATAGCTCTGTATTTTTCGTTTATATCTTGGAAATTACCTGTATTCTTTTTATCTGTAATATCATGAAATATAAACTGAATTAATTCCTTCTCTTTGTCAATCAGCCATATATCACATAATATCCACTTTTTTCTCCCGGAACGGGTTTTAAATGGAAGTTCAAGAGATTTAACACGGCTGTCTTTGATTTCTTCAAGAAACAATTCAGACACCATGGGAGAAACAAAAAGACCTGACAGATTCTTACCTGATAAAGAAGAGATCTGCTGGTCTTCGGCTTCAAGCTCAAAAATCTTCAATGTACTTTTATCTATGACCTGTATGGTACCATCGATTTTACATGTACATAATCCGATTCCGGCATTCAGGAGTAATTCTTCTCTCTCTATTTGTCTCATAAAACACATCTCTTCTCTAATAAGTATAGTGAAGAGAAAATAGCAAATAATATAACTCTCCACTTCTCATTTAATATGATAATATCTAACAAATCATTTGTCAACCTCTGATTTAGATAGTGTTTTTTATGACAGGTAAATTCACTCCTACTGAAAATTGCACTTAATTTTGCAAATCTATTAATTAGTAAATAGTAAGTAGTGAAAAGCAAGTAAAATCCATTTTTTTCACTTTTCATTTTTCACTCTGAATATCTGTGATAAATTTATT
>JBEHWP010000926.1:0-2652 GCA_040217665.1 Vulcanimicrobiota bacterium | reverse complement strand
CATAAATATTTATAAGCTGTCCCAGGCCTGTAAGCCTCCCTATCAAACAGTTTATAGTTCCGTCAGGATCTTCTTTAAAAGCTTCTCTGACAACCATATAATCTTTTGTTCTTCTTAAATCTTCATATTTATCCATAAATGCTCCCTCTATCGGACCAAATAAGCCGGCTCTCGAAATGCAAACCTCATGTCAAAATATTATTTGCTCCATTCCAGAATAACCTTGCCGCACATGCCTGATCTCATAACCTCAAAGCCTTTCTCGAAATCGTCTATATAAAAATGATGGGTAACAACAGGGGTAATATTCAGTCCGCCCTGAATAAGAGTTGTCATTTTATACCATGTTTCAAACATTTCTCTTCCGTAAATGCCTTTAAGGAATAATCCTTTAAATATGACCTGGCTCCAGTCAATAGCCACTTCTTCAGGGAAAATGCCGAGCAGACCGATTCTGGCACCGTTATTCATAACACCTAACATAGAACGAAAGGCATGACTGTTTCCGGACATTTCAAACCCAACATCAAAACCTTCTTTCATGCCGAGTTCTTTCATAATACCGGCAAGATCCCTCTCTTTTGTTACATTTACCGTTCTTGTAGCTCCCATTTTTGCTGCAAGTCCCAGTCGGTAATCATTTACATCTGTTATAACAACATATCTGGCTCCCACATGTTTTGCAATGGCCACTGCCATAATGCCTATAGGCCCCGCACCTGTAATAAGGACATCTTCTCCTACGAGGTCGAAAGAAAGGGTTGTATGAACTGCATTTCCGTAAGGATCAAAAATAGAAGCCAGATCATCTGAAATATCGGCAGGAAGGCGGAAGGCATTACCTGCAGGAATGGAGAGATATTCTGCAAAACATCCCTGTCTGTGGACACCGATACCTACAGTGTTACGACACAGATGAAGTCTTCCTGCATAGCAGTTACGACACTGGCCGCATACTATATGACCTTCTCCTGAAACCCTGTCACCTTTATTATAACCTTTCACGGCACTTCCCATGTCAACAACTTTTCCTACAAATTCATGACCTGTAACCATAGGGACTTTAATAGTTTTCTGTGACCATGCATCCCAGTTATATATATGAAGATCTGTGCCGCATATGGCTGTTTTCGTAATTTTCACAAGAAGATCATTGGGACCTATTTCTGGCACAGGCACGTCTTCCATCCAGAGACCTGGTTCTGCATTACGTTTCACAAGAGCTTTCATAAAAATATACCTCCTGAGTTATAATAAAAATAATTATGAAGAATTTCGATAATAAAGGAAAAATCCCTCTATTACCTGTTATTGAAAGAAATTTATTACTGTGCTATTATAAATAAATGGAGCTTTTACCGGAACAAATAATTGACGAATATAAAATCATAAGACCTATCGGCAAAGGTGCCATGGGGAATGTATATCTTTCAAAAAAAGAAAATAACTATTATGCAATCAAAGAATCTGATACTTCTTCTGCAGAATGGAAACTGGTAGAAAAAAGTTTTCAAAAAGAAGCAGCTTTTCTGGCAGGATTAAAACATCCCGGACTGCCGGCCTTTTATAAAAATTTCCACATAGGCTTCACCCATTATATAGTCATGGAATATATACAGGGCAAAAGCCTTGAAGATATACTTTCTTCTGGTATTGTCGAAGAAAAAAAAGCTGTAGAATGGGGCATGCAAATCTGTGAAATACTCTTTTATCTCCATACATTGCAGCCTGAACCTGTCATATACAGAGATCTTAAACCTGCCAATATTATAATTACTCCATATGATACTGTTCGCCTCATAGATTTCGGCGTGGCACGCCGTTATGATCCTTCTAAAAATTGCGATACCATAAGGCTCGGAACACCAGGTTATGCAGCTCCTGAACAGTGCAGAACAAAAGGGCAGTCAACTCCCAGAACTGATATTTACGCTCTCGGAGTAATGCTGCATCAGTTGCTGACAGGTCACGATCCGTCTGTCACTCCTTTTAAACTTCCCCCTTTAAGAACATTAAATCCTGCTATATCTGAAGATCTGGAATGGATAATAAAGAAAGCGATAAACCTGGATCAGAGAGAAAGATATATTGACATGGGCCTCTTCAGGGATGAATTACTGGATTATTACACAGACAAATTCGGGCACTACATATCTCCCTATAACAAATCCCTTCCCTATCTGGAAGATAATAATATTCCGAAGGATTTTTCTTCCTCTTTTATAGCAGAAATTCCGAAATCTACAAATCCTCTGGACAATGTATTAAATTCTGTTTTCTCAGGAATGAATAATCTTTCAGTGTCTGTTCCCTCTTTTATTTCAACTGTGTTCACAGTATTTCATATTATAATGGATCATATAGGTTTCAAGAGATTATGTGCAGTTTCAGCAATAATAATGTTTTTTCTGACGATCTTTCTGCCGAAATCAGTTTTTTTTATTCTCATGTGTTCCATCTGCTGGTTTGTAATTCTCACAGTATACTACAGTAAAATAAGCCCCTGAAATCTATAATTTACAAGCAATACCAGTTTAATTATATAAATAATTAAAGATTGAAAATCAAAATAGTAACAACAAGAAACAAAATATTTTATATTAGTAATATTATTCTTATTTTACAAGAGAACAATATCAAAAAAATTTCAAT
>JBEHWP010000925.1:0-2653 GCA_040217665.1 Vulcanimicrobiota bacterium | reverse complement strand
TTTGACGCTTCTACCTACGAATTCTGGGGTGCCTTGCTCTCAGGGGCATGTCTTGTCATTATAGACAGCCAAAAAATAGAAGATCTAAATATATTAAAAAAGGAACTGGTTTCTCATAAGATTACATCGTCTTTTTTCACTACATCTCTGTTTAATGCCATTGTAGATTGCAATCCGGAAATACTGTCGTCTCTCACGTCGGTATTATTCGGAGGAGAAGCGGTAAATATAAACTGTACAAAGAAATTACTCCGTGCTAAACCTGAGACTCTGAAAGTATTTCACTGTTATGGCCCGACAGAATGTACTACTTATTCCACCTATTGCCATATTACTGATGAATATATAGAAAAAGATGTTATACCCATAGGAAAACCACTTTATAACTATACTGCCTGTGTGATAGATGAGAAAATGACCCCTCTTCCCGTTGGAGTTCCCGGGGAACTTTATATAGGAGGAGACTCTCTTGCAACATGTTATTTAAACAGACCTGACCTTACGGCAGAAAGATTCCTGAAAAATCCATTTGTAACAGATAAAGATAAAGAAAAAGGCAAAAATACCCGTCTTTATAAAACAGGAGACCTGGTCAGATGGTTACCTGACGGAAATATTGAATTTCTTGGAAGGACTGATTTCCAGGTAAAAATCCGTGGCTTCAGAATAGAACCTGAAGAAATTGAAGCTGTAATACTGAAACATGAACCGGTAAAACAGTGTGCAGTAATTCCATGGGAACAATATCTTATAGCCTACCTGGTTCCCAGAGATAATACTATATCACAGGAAGAGCTAAAAGCCTTCCTTGGTCGTCACCTTCCTGAATTCATGATTCCCAGGGCCTTTATACAAATAGAAACCTTTAAACTGAATAACAATTTTAAAATAGACAGAACTAAACTCCCTCCACCGAAAATGGAAGATATAATATCTTCAAGGAGAGAATATGTTTCGCCTGGAACACCCACAGAAGAGGCACTGGCAGGGATATGGAAAGAGCTTTTAAAACTGGATAAAATAAGTATTAATGATAACTTTTTCGAAATAGGCGGCAATTCCATTCTTACGGTGAGAATGCTTTCAGGTATAAAGAGAAAACTCGGGACAGAAGTAAATATATCACAGATGTTTTCTATGCCAACAATTGCCTATCTGGCAGCATATATAGACGGCACAGGCATAACATCGGGAATGGTTGAAGACAATCTGAGTATTGCTCTGAGCGATTCACAGATAGAAGTAAAAACTGACTATACATTACCGGGTAATTACAGAGAACCTTCCAGTATTCTTTTAACAGGTGTTACAGGTTTTCTGGGCCTTTATCTGCTGAACAGTCTCATTTCTGAAACAAAAGCGGATATCTACTGTCTTATAAGAGGAGAAAACAATGATGAGATTCTGAAACGATTTAATAAAACCCTTGTATTTTACAAAAAAGACTATTTAAGCAATAATCCAAGAATAAAACTGCTCAGAGGAGATATGGCAGAAAAGAGGCTGGGCATTGAGCCGGAGATGATAGAGATGCTGAAAAAGGAACTGGACAGTATTTATCATTGCGGTGCTTATGTTCATCATATGTATGATTACAATACCATGAAGAAGATTAATATAAACGGTGTAATAGAACTGTTAAATATAGCCAGAATCGGGAAGAAAAAGACCTTCAATTTTATCTCCACTCTGGGTTCTGCAAGCATAAGAGACAGTGAAGGCAGATTGTTTGAAATAGCTACAGGAGATATGCCTGTATCTACCAATGGTTATAATATGGGTAAATGGGTTATTGAAAAGATACTGGAAAAAGCCTCTTCAAACAGTATGGACAGCAATATTTTCAGACCTGGAAATATTACGGGAGACACTGTACTGGGCATATGTCCTCCTGACAAAAACCACTCTCTCCTTCTTTTAAAAGGCTGTATAGAGATGACTGCAGCACCTGACTGGAAAAGGACTATTGAAATGACCCCTGTCGATACATTGAGTGACGCAATAATCAGGCTTTCACTGAATTCAGGAGGGTTTAATATTTATAATATGAACAATCCTCTCGAACTTTCCTGGCATGATTATATTACTATGGTTAAAGATAACGGATTTGATATAGAACTGGTACCTGTAAATATCTGGAAAGAAAAATATCTTATGATGATCGACGAAAGGAATGCCATGTTTCCTGTAAAAGAATTTTATCTTAAGGAAAGAAAAGACCTGCTATCTCGAAAATGGAAACATTTTTCCCGGTGGAATTCTCATGAGGTTCAGCGAAAATTGAAGGAATATGGCATTCACTATCCGGATAATTATAATGATTATATAAAGCTTATCACCTCATATCTTGTGGAAACGGGATTTTTAACAATATAGTCTGTAAAACCAGTTTGCCACACAACAGGATCATATCTTTTCCGGAAGAGTCCGGTCAGGGACAGGTTTTAGAAATGGGTATGAACTTATCTGGAGCGGTAATCAGTATCGTAACAGGCAAATTGGTACCAAAAAAATATGGAACACACTCCTGTCACTGGCCGGGCTCTGGAGGAAAAGATATGCCGTATTAAAAGAGAGTTATAAATTATATAGACGCAAAATATTAACAGTCTGTAAAACCAGTTTGCCACACAACAGGATCATATCTTTTCCG
>JBEHWP010000924.1:0-2656 GCA_040217665.1 Vulcanimicrobiota bacterium | reverse complement strand
TAGAATATAATATATAACATAAAATGTAAAATAAAACAGGTGAAGATGTTTTTTAAAAGAACGTTTTTACCTGTTCTATTTTACAGGAGAAATATGTTAAGGAGAATATTATGAATAGAGAAATTGATACGTACCTTTATACCGATTATCAATTGGAGGAAGAGCCTTTTGTTATGTATAACGAAAAGACTATTAAACTCTTTAATTTCCTATATTATATAACAAATATTGAAGAGGAAAATGTAAATAAACTTTTTTAGATTTTTGCTTTCAGAATGCTGTTTTTTCAGGTCACTGCAACAGGCAGTATGACATAGAATTGATTGTTTTTTTGAATTTTAATCTTCCTGACCCAAAACCCAACATGTAAAACCTATTTTAAAATCTGCAAAAGTATAGTTATATATTTAGCTTATTATTATATCCGGTGGTTTTGTATTTACTAAACAGGTGTCTTTTACGAAAATCTATGAGGTCTTTTTTTGTAACACCAATATTTTTTGCTTCAGGAAATTTAGTAATGAATTCATCGATTAATTCTCTGTCTTTTTTCCCATATTTCATTTCTTTTATTAGAACATCTTTATATTCGTCTAAAAAACATTGTTTTATAGTAAAATAAGACAATGGTAATATCTGTTCATCAGGTGTTTTTACATACTCAGAGGAAAATAATCTTGATATTACGGTTTTGTCTATTTTAAATTTATTTATTCCGGATTTTTTTTCTTTACTGTTCATATAATTTATAATATCTTTCTGGTCAAATAGTTCAAGTTTTTCTTTATTACCTTTTAAAAATGCTCTTTCTTTTTCTATTAAAAATTCTCCTATATAATAAATTCTATTTAGTTTTATTTTGTATGAATTTAATATGTTGTATATATCAATCCTTTCTTTTTTTCTCATAGTTTTTGAAATTTCTATGTCATCAGGTAAATAACATGGTAATTCCTGGTAAAGTTCCCCGTCTTTATCTTTTTTTATTATTATGCCCGGTAAAAAAAGTTCTGTCGTTTTACTCATATCCTTATTTAATTCATTAAACAGCTCTTTTACTATTAAATCTATAGTTTTATATAAAGATTCATCGGGTAAATCATGCATAATTATAGATTTTAATGCTTCATTATCAGGTAGTATTATAAAGCTATGTTTTATTTCCGCGCAATCAAAGATATAATAAAGTTTTTCCTTTATAAATCTATAGATATTTTCATTACATTCTTTAGTAAAATTAATTTTTTCCCTGTTTTTTATTAATTTTTCAAATTTCTCAATGAAACGTTCTTCTATATTTACATTACTCTCATAATTATCCAGTAAAAAATTGTTATCTTTTATTTTTTCAATATACTCACTGTCTTCATCATAAAAATCATCTTCTATGCTCTTTTCTGTATCGAGTCCTTCTTCAATACAGTAAGGACATTCATTATAAAAAAAATTGCCACAGTTTTCACATTGAATTTCTTCATAATTACCTGTGAGAATATTATTATCAAGATATTTCTTTATTTTTAGTGATAATTCGTAGCATGGCATCTTTTCTATCTGTGCCAGGGTTATTTTATTACTTATTTTACCTTTCTCAGGAATAACTGTTCTTTTTCTATCTCTTGATATACATATTTTTTTCCCTTTCACTGCTACTTCACCTTGCTTTCTATAAAAGAAGTTACTAAAAGTTTTTTCTTATATCCTTTAATATCTGTTATATTATTACCAGAAGCTTTTTCTGCCAGCGATTTTAATGTCGAAGAAAATGTTGATTTTTTCATGAAATCACTGTCGTTTATTATATCTTTCAGGCTTCTCCTCCTGCCTTCAGGGCAATTTTTGAGCATATAACGGAATATGACTTCAAAATGTCTGTCCAGAATTGAACCCTGTGGATATATACTTTTTGCCAGTTCCATCAATCCTTCTATAGAAACAGGCTTTCCTAAAATTTCTTCAACTTTTTCTGAAGGTGCCATGAAAAGATTTAAAGCTACTTCCAGATCCTGTCCTATAGCTGTTTTTATGTCTTCCTTGCCTGCCTGATGTATGATTTTCATCTGAAGCTGTGTCCCTCTTTCACCTATACTCTGAGCTGCGATTATTCCTACAGGAAGGCCCGGTTCGGCTATTTGTCCGATAAAATTTCCATAACATTTCCCGCATATACCATCATTACATTCGCATGTTACAGGTGATCTTATAATAATATTTTTATCTGTCATAGAATCTATCAGGTTTTCATCCAGTAATTTACTGTCATATGCTCTGTAACGTCCCTTTAAATTTTTATCTAAAGGGAGTGTTATACCTTTTTTAGTCCTGCAGTCTTCTTTTGTTATGGTAATATCATATACAGCTTCTATAAGATGTCTTGTAAGGTCTCCTCCTTTACCTGTTCCAAGTTTTTTAGATACAAGAGCAAATCTGGCACCATAGGTTGCATAATAATATTCTCCACATGTAAGTCCTTGTAAGTAACATGATTTAATTTCAGGATCCCTTTCTTTAAATTTCTTTTCTCTTATTCCTGAAACTGTCCCCTTTTCATAGCACATCTGAAAGAGGTTTTCTCTGTATTTTTTCACATTTGCCAGATATATAGAAACAAGAGTATTGTTTTCTTTAAAGAAATCCAGTTCATTTTCCTTTATCT
>JBEHWP010000923.1:0-2659 GCA_040217665.1 Vulcanimicrobiota bacterium | reverse complement strand
TTTGCTGAAGCAGTGTATAAAAAATCTGCCAGTCTCTCCTGGTCTGACCTGCTGAAGCATCTGCTTTCATAATCAGAGAAATCACTGTCATACGGAGGATCGAGAAAGATAAAATCTTCTTTTCCCGGCTTTATCATGGTTAAAAACTCCAGAAAATCAAGATTGTAAATTTCCGTATTACGAAATAATTCAATCACATCGGGACTGAAGAGATTATCTATCTTTCTCTTAAAATTCTTTTTATTATAGGCAATGCCTCCGTAAGGAATGTTAAATTCACCCTTCGAATTATACCGGAACATGGAACCGTAGCAGTATTCTCTTATAAAATAAAAATTTGCACTCTTTTCTTCTCCAGCAAGTTTTTTGGAATGATTTCTGTTCAGAATAATGTCATTATATATATTTCTGAAATGCATGTAAAAACCGCTTCTGAAGCCTGTTTCTATATTATCTCTCAGGTCTTTTTCAGATAAATAGGACTGACTTTTTATTTCCAGTTCTTTCATTCTTCCCAGTTTATCAACTAAATTCTCTCTTATCTCTTTCAGTAATTCACCGTTACTCAGAGTAAATTTTTCATCGAATAATTTATTAAAAAGATCTGTGCCGGAATTTAAGATATCATTAACAGCAGCAGTTAAAATATTTTTGCTAAACGTGTTAATTCTGTATTCCATATAGGTTTTTTGAATTTTATCATATAAGAAATTTATATAGCCGGAGAGAGATGTCCAGTGGTGTTCGTAGTCAGAAATAGCTTTCTTAAAATCCTTATTATCGGATTTAATAAGGGTATAGAAATATATTAAATCTTGAGAAATGTCATTTATCAGAGCACAGGAAGGTCTTAAATGAAAAAAAATAGCCCCTCCGCCAAAAAACGGTTCTATATACCTGGTACAGGCAGGTATAAGACTATCTATATATTTATATTCTCTTCTTTTTCCTCCCGGCCATTTAATAAGAGGGTTCAATTACATACATCCTTTCAGTCCTTTATAACTATTATCCTCCACGGTGATGTATCCAGAGGCACTTCGGAAAGATATGTTTCTGCAGCAACGAAAATTTTCTGAGGATCACCAAGAGCATCGAAAGGTATTGAAAGAATTACATCTTTAAAATTTTTCTTTACTGTCAGAGTATCTTTCGGAAGTTTCCTGTATCCGTCATATACTTCATAACCGAGAGGGGTAAATTTTATGTGCATCTTCGGCATAAGAGAGAAATCTATATTATGTCTGTATCCGAAAAGGTAAACAGACAGATCCACTGCTTCTGCAAGAGGTCTTGACAGTCTCGCGGAAAATATAAGATTTTTTCCGTCTATCTTCAGAGAAAGTTTTTCCATATCAGTAAAGAAATCTTTTTCTTCATCAAGTAATTGTTCCGGCAGAGAAGGTTCTTTACATTCACCCAGATCACGTTCTGCTTCATCTCTTAAATCTATAAAAGGCAGGTCTCCGAAAAGCTCATCGGGTCGCATAAAAGAAAGAAGATAATCAGTATTCGCCTCGTACTGAGTCTTATGTTCCTTCAGAGCTTTTACCTTTAATGATACCATAGGAGAAGATAGAAGAAGCTGTTTCCACTCTGCCTTTTCCATAAGAGAAGGAGGAGGGTAAAGGAAATCTTCAGGCCTGTATTTCCTGGGATCAGGCCATTTATTATAATGGACCAGATAGGGATAAACAGGTGTGTCCATGCCAGGTTCCATGAGAGCCAGCCGTGTAAAAAGATAAAAAGCCCTGTGATCGGGGTGGTTGTCGGCGCCATGGGTAACAAAAATCTTTGTAGCTCTAAAATCTTCAATGATTTTTTTTATATCTTTAAGGATCTCTTCTCCTTTATAAGGAGCACCGGGCCTGAAGGAATTACCGTAAGGCACCTCCTTCGCACCAGTAAGAAAACTTTCATAGGGAGGAGCTTCATTCCAGTGTCTGCACCATATTTCCTGTGTCCCGTAATCGGGATAGCCGAGGAATGTGAGATTACTTTCGGGAACGCCAAGAACTGATGATGCTTTTACTGCTTCATCATGGCGGACTTCTCCCATTTTAAGAACACTTTCGCGTTTTATTACAGGTCTTTCTCTGTAAATAATGAAAGACCACTCGTTAAAATCTCCGTTTGTGAGAAAAACTATATGAACAGGTATTTTTTTCTCCAGAGCCTGCTGAATAAGACCTCCTGTGCCGACAGTTTCATCATCGGGATGGGGAGCAAGGATGAGAATACGATCATGAGAATCAAGAGATACTGAAGGAAATATCATATCAGAGCCATTGGCAGGCAAAATAATAGATATGAAAAAAACAAACAATATCAGTCTCTGCAAAATTACCACTCCTTTATAGTTAGTTTCATAACTTAAGAAGAAGTAAACAGTGAGTAATAAATAGTGAGTAATATCCTATTCTTTCACTTTTCACTTTTCACTTTTCACTCCAATTAAATTCCAATAAATTACTATACTTTTGCACTTTTTTATAATTTCCTTGTTTTTACTGACTTTATAGTTAAATAGGTTCTGGGTTCCGGGTTCTGGGTTTTAATCTTCCTAACCCAACACCCAACACCTAAAACCTGAAAATTGAATAGATTATTTTTTTACAATTTTTAAAATCTGCAAAAGTATAGTAAATTATAAAATACA
>JBEHWP010000922.1:0-2660 GCA_040217665.1 Vulcanimicrobiota bacterium | reverse complement strand
CTGGGCCTGTCCACTTCCTATGGTATAATTAAAAATCATGATGGTATAATAGGGGCTGAAAGTATTTATGGTAAAGGCAGTACCTTCCATATATATTTACCTGTAAAAGAAACATAGCTTCTGTGACTGAAGGATTTTTTTTATAAGAATAGAAATTACAGAAAATATATACTATTAATTTTCTAAAAACTCAGTGGATGAAGAAAGGCATCCCTTTGAAATTTTTATTGATAATCTAACAGACATGACCTGAGCGGTCATAACCAGATATGAAAATGAATAGACAGTGAAGCATAAGACTTCATCATTTTCATATAAATATATTAAAGACAATAAATATTTCATAAAAAATATAAGGTGGATAAGGAGATAAAAAGCCTTCAACAAATATTGAAATCAATTTCTTCACTTAACGGGATAGATATTTCAGATGCAGGAAAATTGCTGCAGACTCTGTTGAAACATACATTAATCCTTACAAATACAGGCAGTGCTTTTTTAGTTAAGAAAAAGAGAACCAGGTTTTACCCTCAGGTTAACAGCGGTTCCTACAGCAATGAAAAAATCCAGGATATATTAAAAAAATTATCGCCCCTGATAAATCCTGATAAAGAAAAACAATATATAGAAGGAAAGCTTGTATATACACTTGTAACAAAGAAACCAAATAGATTTTTATTATTTATCAGAACAGACTCGAAAGAAATACCTGAAGAACATGATAAAACCTTCCAGCTATATCTTAAAGCTGCCACAAATATTATAGAAAATGCAGAAAATTATAAAAAATATCTGGAAAAAGAAAAAATTGCCGCTATTGGCCTTGCTGCCAATATGATAATTCATGATTTCAAGAATCCCCTTGCATCTATTGAAAATATTACAAATCTAATAAAAGAGACATCAAAAGATGACATTATAGCCGAATGTGTGGATATTATAAATGATGCAGTAGAAGAGCTGAATGCCCTCATAAGGGAAGTACTGGATTTTTCAAAGGGGAAGAAAGATCTTGATATTCAAAATATTTCCGTTTCAGATCTGATACTTAAAGTCAGGGGACTGCTGGCAAATAAATTAAAAGAAAATAATATTATCTTTGAAGTGGACAGTCTTTTTGACATGGATATAATGGCAGACAGAAAGAAACTGGAAAGAGTGATTGTAAACCTTATAAGAAATTCCATAGAAGCCCTCAAAGGGAAAAAACAGGAAAAAAAGATTACTTTAAAAATTGAACAATGGGAAGATAAAGTTCGTTTTTCAATTACAGATAACGGATGCGGCATACCTGAAGATATAAGAGAAAAGATATTTGAGCCTTTTGTGACAAAACATACGGTAGGGGGAACAGGTCTTGGTATGGCCATTGTAAAACAGATAATAGAAAGTCACAGAGGAGAAATTACCTTTGAAACAAGACCGGGAGAAGGTACTACATTTGTATTTACCATACCATTAAACGGATTGCAGTAAATAGAAATATAGAAATACTACTTTTTTACAGGCACTGACACAGGGGAAAGTTCTTTCAATAAACTGTCTGCCGAGAGTTCTGTTCCTGTTCCTATTTTTATTTTTTTATCCCATCTTATCATGGCACCCTGTTCGAAATAATTTGTTTTTAAATAATTTAAAAAATCACTGTGAAAAATAGACGTATATTTTTCTTTATAATAGTGAATAATATGATAGGCTATTATATCTGCAAGAAGATAATTCTGTATATAAAAAGGATGGGTAATATAAATAGAATCATGAGGCCATATAATCCCTGTAGGAATTTCTATAAATAGATTATCATAGGAGTATTCCCGGAATCTCCTGTTTAAATCGCCTTCAGGCCTCTGATAGAGGGAAACTTCAAAGAAAAAATCACTTATAATCTTTCTGTACCAGTGGTAACTTTTTGTTCTTTCCTGAAGTATAAATTCTTTTATAACCTTTTCAGGAAGATCAAAATGATCTCTGAGCCATTCCCTTTCAGAGGTTATCTGCTGTATAACACATGCCATGCCTTCCCAGAAGAAATCAGGATCGCCGGAAGAAATTATATAGGACTCGCTGGATATAAGACTGGCATGAAGAGCATGGCCAAGTTCATGAAACATTATCTTGTACCACCTGTGACCATCACCCGGGTTTGTAAGTACTCTCACATCTTTACCTATCTCAATGACAATACATATCCCGCCATGAGGAATATCCTGATAATTTACCTGTATCGGCAGTTTATTCAGATCCATATTGAAATGTTCCAGAAATTTTCTGAAATTTTCAATTATTTCATCCTTCGGAAAATAATTATCAGAAATAGCATTCAAATATTTATATTCATAATATTTTATATCCCATGGGTAGACTGTATCTATGGATAAAGCTTCTTTACAGTTATTTATTGTATTTTTCCATATATTATCCGTATGTTTCAATATATCTCTGAAGAGCAAAAAAAGTTTATCCTGATTTATATCTTCAAGGATAAGACACATTTCACCGTAATGATTGTAGCCGAGTTCTCTGGCTTTCTGATTTCTTAATTTTATCAGTGATATTGCTTCCCGCTCAATCTGTTCACCGAAATTTACTTCTGCCCACCATGCTTTTTCTCTCAGATTTCTATCAGGACTTTTTCTTATAATATCATCTAACTGATTTCT
>JBEHWP010000921.1:0-2662 GCA_040217665.1 Vulcanimicrobiota bacterium | reverse complement strand
TGATAGACTGAGAGGTGTAGTGGAAGGTGCCTGAGATAGACTGAGAGGTGTTGTTGTCTGTGAGTATAAAGGAGTGAGAGGTGTAGTGGAAGGTGCCTGAGATAGACTGAGAGGTGTTGTTGTCTGTGAGTATAAAGGAGTGAGAGGTGTAGTGGAAGGTGCCTGAGATAGACTGAGAGGTGTTGTCGTCTGTGAGTATAAAGGATTGAGAGGTGTAGTGGAAGGAGCGTGAGTTAAATTAAGCTGGGAAGTAACCTGAGAAAATGATGGTATATCAAGTGGAGTAGTTCCTCTGGCTCCTAAATAGCTGGTCTGGGGAGCAGCATATAATTCAGGACTTATTTGACCTGACATGTCAGGCTGTTTTATTTTAAGATCTCCTGACTTGATTTCCAGTGTATTTGTATCGTTCTTTTTTATATTTAAAGCAGCAATTGTTCCTGCCAGTTTATTTTGTATAAAATGTTCCTGATCCTGAGTCATAGTTCCTTCTGGATTCTGCTTTTTTACTTCTTCCAGAACTTTCTTTACAACCTCTCCTATAACTATTTCATTTTTAGTGGGAGGTAAATCTGTTTTAGACAGAAAACTCTGTAATTGCGTAAATATTCCAGATTGAAGCAGATAATTCAGTATTTGCTGAATCATAAAGACTTCTACCTGAACATTGGGAAATCCGACAGGCGGGCCGTAACTCTGCGGGTATGCCGGCGGGCCGTAACTCTGCGGGTATGCCGGCGGGCCGTAACCCTGCGGGTATGCCGGCGGGCCGTAACCCTGCGGGTATGCCGGCGGGCCGTAACCCTGCGGATATGCCGGCGGGCCGTAACCCTGCGGATATGCCGGCGGGCCGTAACCCTGCGGATATGTGTCTGCAGGGGGACCATATCCCGTTGGATAAGTCTCTGCAGGCTGGCCGTATCCCTGAGGATACGGTGATGGATATCCCTGAGGATAGCCCATATCCTGTGCCTGATAATCCATAAATCCCTGAGGCGCCTGAGAGGTTTCACTCCCATATAATCCCGGATAGAGGGATGAAAAATCCTCTTCTCCTCCGGTTCTTTGAGTAAAAGACTGCGAAGGTTTTACAGGAGGTTGAGGAGTCTGTATATAAGGTGTAACGATTGATAATGTCTCTATTTTTTCAGGCTTCGGAGGCAATGAACCCGGTTGTTCTATATCTTTCAGAGGAATTTTCATTTCCTCATGTTTAACTTCTGATTTAGGCGGTAGAATATCAGGAGTAGAAATTTTTTTCTCTATATCTTCTTCATAGGTACTTCTGGTTTTTTCTTTATAAGTAGTAAAATCATCGTTATCCTGAGATTTTCTAAAATAACTCCACTTACGGCTTTCTTCAACCAGTGTGGCAGATTTTTCCTTAATAGAGGAAAGAAGACTGATTTCTTCAACAGATTTATCTTTTTCGACAGGACTTTTAGGAAGAGGCGTTGTTTCTCTTTTACTTTTAATAGGAGATGTCATTTCTTTATAGGCCAGCTTTTTCTCCATTTTTCTTCCTAAAGGAGCTGTAGAAAGACTTTCAAATTTCTTAGTATTTTTCAGAGTGGTTTCAGAAATAGTTTCTGCTTTAGTTTCAATATTTCTTGTATATCTGCTGTCAGATGAAGCTCTACCTAAATCAGTAATAGAAACAATACCTTCTATTCTGGAAGGTATGTCCTTTTCTTCAGGAATTTTCCCAAGATCTCCGCTTTTTACTTTTAATTCCACAGTGTCCAGATCCTCTACTGTCGGTTCCTTTCCTGGAACGCCTTCGGTTTTGGATTTGAAGAAAGCCCATTTTGCTCCGTCCTGTTGATCTTCCCATTTACCTCTAAAATAAGCCTCTGCAATCTGGCTTTCTTTATCCAGTTTGACCTCTTCTGTTTCCTCTCCCTGACTTAATATGGGACTGAAAAGCTTTTCTTTTACTTTATCAGTCCAGCTTTTTTTGGAGGGTTTTTTAGACATACTACCACCTTTGAAGAAATAAAACCTTTTATTCAATAAACAGGTTATCTCCACCTGATTACTCAGGTGGAGAACCGGATTAAGTTTCCCTTTCTTTAAAAGGAAAATGCATCTATTATTTCCTGTTGTTTCCTTTTTATAGTTAATCTTACTATGCCTAAATTTGCTTCTTTGGAAGCAAAAATAGCAAGTACTACATCTTTACCAACCTGTTGCAAAATAACTTTACCCTGATCATATTCCAGGACAACTCTTTCTAAAATGCCCTTTTTGAATTCTTCCCCTACCATTTCTGCAGAACTTAATGCTCCAGAGGCTACTGCACCTAAAGCATCCATATCACTTCCAACATCATCTTCCTTTATTCCTGCGCTTGCCAGTAATAATCCGTCTTTATCAGAAGCAACTGCTGCTTCAACTCCAGGGACACTTAATAATTCTTCTAATACCTGTTCTGGTGAGGATGCCATTGTTGAAACCTGCTTTTACTAATAAAAACAGGTATTCCCTCCTTTCACTAAAAAAAATTATTTTATTATTTTTTCGGGAACTTTTTATTAAAATTAAATAATATTTTTATTTATTCCGGATAAAGTTCTTTTTCCAGTTATGTTATTACAGCACCCATTTTTTTCATTGCCAGTCAGAGAATTGAACTGTCATCAATAAATAAAATCAGAGAATA